>JARRQB010000001.1:0-16576 GCA_037382265.1 Gammaproteobacteria bacterium
CGTTTTCCGGTCGCGCGACCAGAGGTCCGTTACATGTACTGGCCGCCGTTGACCGACAGGTCGGCGCCGGTGACGAAGCCGGCTTCGTCGTCGGCGAGGAAAGCCACCGCGCGGGCGATTTCGGAAGGCTTGCCGAAGCGTTGCACAGGGATCGCCAAGCGGATGCCCTCGCGGATTTCCTCGGGCACCGCATTGATCATCGGGCTGTCGATGTAGCCGGGCGAGACGGTGTTGACGGTGACGCCCTTGCGCGCGACTTCCTGGGCGACCGCCTTGGTGAAGCCATGCATGCCCGCCTTTGCCGCGGAGTAGTTGGCTTGGCCGAACTGCCCCTTCTGGCCGTTAATCGAGGAGATGTTGATCACCCGTCCCCAAGCGCGCTCGGTCATGCCCTCGATGAGGGGTTGGGTGCAGTTGAACACCGAGTCCAGGTTCACCTCGATGACCTGCTGCCACTGGTCCGGGGTCATTTTGCGCAGGGTGTTGTCCCGGGTGATGCCTGCGCCGTTGACCAGGATGTCGACGGGTCCGCACTGGGCTTCGACCTCGGCGATCGCCGCCTTGGTGGCAGCAAAATCCGCTACGTCGCACTCGACCACGGTGACTTCGATCCCCTTGTCGGACATCGACCGAGTCCAGGTTTCGGCGGTGGCGTCCCCCGGGAACTTGAAGGTGGCGATAGCCTTGCAGCCGCCTGCGTGCAGCGCCTCGATGATGGCGGTGCCAATGGTACCCATGCCGCCGGTGACCAGAGCGACGCGATTTCTCATTGTTGGAAAACTCCTGAGCACGAGGTTCTAAAGCAAAGGCGGGCCGAGGGCCCGCCGGTTCAGCGGGGTTCAGCGTTCGACCGCCAGGGCGACGCCCTGGCCGCCACCGATGCACAGCGTGGCAAGGCCCTTGTGGGTGTCGGAGTGCGCCATTTCGTGCAGCAGGGTCACCAGGATGCGGGCACCAGAGGCGCCGATCGGGTGGCCGAGCGCGATCGCGCCGCCGTTCACGTTGATGATGTCGGTGTTCCAGCCCAACTCCTTGTTGACCGACATCGCCTGGGCCGCGAAGGCCTCGTTGGACTCCACACGCTCCAGGTCGTCGGCGGACCACTCGGCCTTGGCCAAGGTCTTGCGCACCGCCTGGACGGGGCCAATGCCCATGATTGCGGGATCGACGCCGGCGCTGGCATAGCCGCGGATGGTTGCCATCGGCTCGATGCCCAGTTCCCGGGCCTTGCGGGCGGAACACACGATCACGGCCGCGGCGCCGTCGTTGATGCCGGAGGCGTTGCCCGCCGTCACGGTGCCGTCCTTGCTGAACGCCGGGCGCAGTTTGCCCAAGCTCTCGGCCGTGGTGCCGTGACGGGGAAACTCGTCCTCCTTGAAGACCAAGGGGTCGCCCTTGCGTTGCGGGATCTCGACCGGGACGATCTCGTCATCGAACTTGCCGGCCTTCTGGGCGGCTTCGGTCTTCTGTTGAGAGGCGGCGGCGAAGGCGTCCTGCTCCTCGCGCGTCAGGCCGTGCATCTGGGCGAGGTTCTCTGCGGTATTGCCCATGTGAAAGTCGTTGAAGGCGCACCAGAGGCCGTCGTGGACCATGGTGTCGATCATGGTCCAACCCCCCATGCGTTGGCCGCCGCGTGAATTCGGCAGGACGTGGGGTGCGGCGCTCATGTTCTCCTGACCACCGGCGACGATGATGTCCGCATCGCCCGCCCGGATGGCCTGTGCGGCGAGGTGGACCGCCTTCAGCCCGGAACCGCACACCATGTTGACGGTCGTTGCGGGGATCTCGTGCGGCAGGCCGGCCTTGATGACCGTCTGGCGCGCCGGGTTCTGGCCCGAGCCGGCAGTCAGCACTTGGCCGAGAATGACTTCGTCGATCTGTTCGGGTTCGAGGCCGGCGCGCTCGAGCAGTGACTTGATCACGATGGCGCCCAACTCGGGTGCCGGCACGTCGGCCAGCGAACCGCCGAATCTACCGATAGCGGTCCGCGCCGCAGCAAGGATGACAACGTCTTCCACAGGATATCCCTCCACGTTCGAGTTCTTTGCGGTTTGCGGACTTCGCCTGCGGTCCGCTTGGCCTATGGCTGCCCGGCTCCAGCGGGGCGCGGGAGCGCGGTGCAGATACGGATCCCCGCCCCTCGCGAGGGGCGGGCTTGGGGTAGTCTAGATCAGGCGGCTTTTTTGGCGACTTCGCCGGCCTTGGACACGGCTGCCTCGGTGGCCTTTTCCGCCCAGCCGGCAAACGCCGCCTGGGTTTCGGTGGCCAGCTGGGTGTAGGCCTCGGCATTGGCCAGCATCTTGTCGCCGAACTCCTTCACCAGCTCCACCTGCTGGGTGGCCAGGGCCCGCGGGTCGCGAGCGGTGCTCAGCGTCTGCATGCCGCGCAGGCTGAATTCCATGTATTCACGGGCCACGGCCATCTGCTGCTCGCCCATCTTGGCGAACGCGGTCTTGGTCAGTTCGCCCAGTTGGCGAGCGGGCTCGAAGGCGGCCTTGCTGTTCTCGATCCAGGCATTCATCAGGTCGGTGGTGTTCATGATCGTCTCTCCAGGTTATCGGGGGTGCAGGTTGCACGTGTAAACGCGCTGTACGGGAGTAATCCTAGGATAAGAAATGCTGCATTGCAACATTTTTTTCTGGCCTCCGTAGCGCCGCGAGTGAGCGCGAGAAAATCGATCGAAAACAACGCGAAGTGAAAAATTCTCTCGGTAACAAAAGACGCAAGACTGAACTCGTTGCCCAAAAATGTTGCAATGCAAGATATGTCGCGCCATACTTGACAGGCCATCACCCGCACAGCTGCAACAAACCCCGGAGGAGACGCGCATGAGCGACGGGAACGAGTGGAGCCAAGCCTGGCTCGAGACCCAGCGCCAGTACTGGGACGGACTGTTCGACTGGTCCAAGAACCTCTACCGGGCCGCCCCCGGCGCCGGCGACCCGAAGGCGGCTCAGAACACCCTGGAAGACTGGTGGAAAAACGTCTCCGCCGTCCTACCGACCGAAAGCCGGGACATTTACAAGCGCGTGTTCGAGTCTGGTCGCAGCTTTTTCGACGCCGGCGAAATGTTCTGGAACATGGTGCGCGACGCACAGAGCGCTGGCGAGAACTGGCGCGAAAGCCTCGAGCAGTCGCTCGAGGGGTTCAAATCGATGCTGGAGGAGCAAGCCGGCCAGGCCACCGATGCCTGGTCGGGCTTTGCCGGCGGCTGGGGTTTCGGCGGCGATGCCTGGCAGGATTTTACCCGCTCGCTCGGCCAGAGCCCGGTGCACGCGGAGGACATCACCGGCTTCAACGCCGGCGAGGCGTGGAACCGAATGCTGGGCACTCCCGCGCTCGGCTACACCCGCGAGTGGCAGGAGAAGGTGCAGCGCTGGGTCGTCCTGTCCAGCGAGCACGCCAAGGCCTCGCAGGAATACGCCGCCTTGTTGAATGCCACAAACCGCAAGGCGGTGGACCTCCTGGGCCGGCGCATTGTCGACCTCGCCCAAAAGGGCGAGAGCCCCGACACCCTGCGGGGTATGTACGACTTGTGGGTCGACTGCGGCGAGGAAGCCTACGGCGAGCTGGCCGAAGACGACGATTACCTGGCCGCCCAGGGCGGGCTGATGAATACGCTCATGCGGCTGAAACAGCACGAGCACGACATGATGCAGGACGTGTTCGCGGTGATGAACATCCCGGGGCGGCGCGAACTGGACACGGCGCTGCGTCGGCTGCAGGAAACGCGCCGGGAACTGCGCGATCTCAAGGACCTCATCGAGGACACCGAAGTCACCCACCTGAGCGAGGCAGTCGCTGCACTGCGCGCCGAACTCGGCGGCCTGCGCAACGGCGCCGGGACGGCGACGGCCGCGCCCCGGCCCGCCGCGAAGCGGACGCCGGCCCGCAAGACGGCGGCCAAGAAGGCTGCACCCAGGAAGGCGGCGCCGAAGCGGGCAGCGGCCACCCGTAAGACCACGGCCAAGAAAAAGGCCGCAGCGAAGAAATCCTGAGGGGGACTGAATCATGCTCGGACTGCGCCCGGACGAAATCATCCAGGAAGTCGTCGGCTACCACCAAAAACTCGCGGACGGACTGCGGACCGTTTCGGAGCTCGGTGAGATCGACGTCGGTGTGACGCCGAAAGAGGAAGTACACCGCGAGGACAAGCTGGTCCTGTACCGCTACAAGGCAATGGTCGAAAAGCCGGCGGCGGTGCCGCTGCTGGTGGTGTATGCGCTGGTCAACCGCCCGTACATGACCGATCTGCAGGAAGACCGGTCCATGATCAAAGGCCTGCTCGAACAGGGAATCGACGTGTACCTGATCGATTGGGGCTACCCCGACGGGGCCGATCGATTCCTCGAGCTCGACGACTACGTCAACCGCTACATTCACCATTGCGTCAAGCACATCTGCCACGCGCACGGGCTCGACAAGATCAACGTGCTCGGCATCTGCCAGGGCGGCACCATGAGCACCTGCTACACGGCGCTGCACCCCGAGAAGGTCGCCAACCTGGTCACCATGGTGACGCCGATCGACTTTCAGACCCCGGGCAACCTGTTGGCGAAGTGGGCGCGAGACCTCGACGTCGATCTGCTGGTCGACGCCGTCGGCAACATCCCCGGCGAACTGCTCAACTTCACCTTCCTGTCCATGAAGCCGTTCCGGCTGACCGGACAGAAGTACGCCGACGTGGTCAACATGATGGACGATGCCCGCGCGCTGAAGAACTTCATGCGCATGGAGAAGTGGATCTTCGACAGCCCGGATCAGGCGGGCGAGATGTTTCGGCAGTTCATCAAGTGGTTCTACCAGGAAAACCGCCTGGTCAAGGACGAACTGGAGATCGGCGGCAGCCCCGTACGCCTGGAAAACATCACCATGCCGGTGCTCAACATCTATGCCACCGCCGACCACCTGGTGCCGCCGGACGGATCCATCGCCCTCGGCCAGAAGGTCGGGTCCGCGGATTACACCGAATACCCGTTCAAGGGCGGCCACATCGGAATCTACGTCAGCGGCCGCGCCCAGCGTGAGGTGCCGCCGGCCATCGCCGCGTGGCTGAAGGAACGGCTGTGACGCCTGCCGCCGCCGGCCGGTCCCCCACCGGTCGACGGCGACACTAGCCGCGCCCGGCCGCGTCCCGGGCTGATGTCGAGCGAGGTCGCGTCACCGAACGTGCTCCGTCCCGACCGGCCGCTCCCCGGGCGACAGCGGGATCAGTCCCTCGCCAACCAGGTAGCCGTCGGCACCTGACGCCTCGGGCGAAGCTATGTGCTGGAGGAAATCCGTCAAACCGGGCACGGTCTGGGTGTGCGGCGTCTTGTAGTACAGCAGCAGGGGGCGTGCGAGCGGGTAGATGCCGGCGGCGATATTGGCCGGCGCCGGCGCCATGCCGTCGATGCGCGCCGCTTTGACCCGGTCGCGGTTGCGCTCCAAGAAGTTGAATCCCAGGATGCCCACGGCGCCCGGGTCGTCTTGCAGGCGGCGCACGAGCCGGGCGTCGTTTTCCCCGGCAGCCTCGTAGACGCCGTCCTCGCGCAGTGCGCGACAGTCGGCGGAGTCCGCACCGGCGAAAGCGCCCCGGGCGGCGTCGCAGGTCTTCTCCAGAACCCGCTCCACGAAGGTGTCGCGCGTGCCCGAGGTGGGCGGCGGCCCGAGCACGCGGATCGGGAGATCGGGCAGGGCGGCATCGAGCTCGCGCCAGTTTCGATACGGGTTGGGTACCAGCCGGGCTCTCCCCACCGGGTCGGGCACGAGACGGGCCAGCGCGAGGTACAGGTCGTTGGTCGACAGGGCCAGGCGGGGGCCGCTGCGCGCGTTGACCACTGCGATGCCGTCGTAGCCCAATCTGACCACGCCGACGTCGTCCACCCCCTGGGCGCGGCACGACTCCCACTCGGTGGTCTTCATCGGCCGCGAGGCCATCACCACGTCGGGGGTGTCGAGGCCGAGGCCGGCGCAGAAGCGCTTGAAGCCGCCGCCGGTCCCGGTCGCCTCGAGCACCGGGGCCCGCCGCCCGTCGAGGTGACTGAAACGTTCCGCGAGGGCCGAGACGATCGGAAACAGCGTCGACGACCCCACGATCGAAATGTGGCGGCGCTGTGGCAGTTCGATGGCGCCGAGCAGGCCGGGCGTTAGCGCCAGGGTCAGCCCAAGCGCCGCCGCGCGCAGCGCGGCCGACCCGGCGCCGCTCACGGGAGCATGTAACCGCGGATGGCAAAATACAGGATGGCGGCCAGCGCGCCGGACACGGGCACGGTGATCAGCCAGGCGGCGACGATCCGCATCAGCGCCGACCGCTTGACCAGTTCGGTCTTGTAAACGCGCTTCAGTCCCTTGCGTTCCTTCTTGCTCAGTTCCGCCTTGGCGGCGTGCTGCTTGAGCTGCTCGAGCATTTCGCCCTTCTGCTTGACCGAGGCCTTGCGGAAGGTCGCGAGGAAAGCCGCGACCTCCGCTTCGTCCCGGCCCTGATGGTGCTCCTTGATCGCCGCCACCATCTTCGAGTAGCTGGCCTTGAGGAACTCCCGCAGAAAGCCGACGCCGAACACGGCGCCCACCGCGATGTGGGTGGACGACACCGGTAGACCCAGTTGAGTGGCCAGGATCACGGTGATGGAAGCCGCCATCGCGATGCAGAAGGCTCGTGTCTGGTCCAGCTCGGTGATCTCGGAGCCAACCGTCCTGATGAGCTTCGGCCCGTACAAAGCGAGACCGACCGCTATCCCGAGCGCGCCGACCAGCATCACCCACAGGGGAATGGCTGCCTTGGCGGCGATACCACCGTGCAGGATGGCGTCGTTGATCGCGGCCAGCGGGCCGACGGCGTTGGCGACGTCGTTGGCGCCGTGGGCGAAGCTGAGCAGGGCGGCGGCAAAGATCAACGGCAGCGTGAACAGCCGGTTCACGCTCGCCTTGGTACTGGGTAATCTGCCCGCCGCCCTGGCGATCAACGGCCTGACTACGACGAAGATCGCCGCGGCGAGCGCCAGCCCGATGGTCAGGGCCGGGATGAAGTCGATCTTCCAGATCTTTTTCAGGCCCTTGAGGATCAGGTAGGTCGAGAAGGCCCAGGCCATCAGGCCGACCAACAGCGGCACGATGCGCCGGGCCGCCACGATCATGTCAGGCTGGTAGGTGATGGTGCGTTTGACGAGATACAGGAAGCCCGCGGCGATGATGCCGCCGAGCACCGGGGAGATCACCCAACTGGCGGCGATCTGACCCATCGTGGCCCAGTCGGCAATGCCGAAGCCGCCCGCCGCGATGCCGGCGCCGAGCACGCCGCCGACGATCGAATGGGTCGTGGATACCGGGGCGCCGAGCGCCGTGGCCAGATTGAGCCAGAGCGCACCGGCGAGCAAGGCGGCCATCATCAGCCAGATGAAGGAGTCGGTGTCGGCAATGAGGGTCGGATCGATGATGCCTTTCTTGATGGTGCTCACCACATCCCCGCCGGCGACCAAGGCTCCCGTGGCCTCGAATACCGCGGCGATCGCGATGGCGCCCCCCAGCGTTAGCGCCTGCGAGCCGACCGCGGGTCCCACGTTGTTGGCGACGTCGTTGGCGCCGATATTCATCGCCATGTAGGCGCCGATCACGGCGGCGGCCACCAGCATGTTGCCGCCGCTCACGCCGCCGAGCTGGCTGCTGGCGATGAGCATGATGACGACGACAAACAGCAGAGCCATGCTCAGTCGGAAAAGCTCGGCACGGTTGAAGCGCGCGGCTTTCTCGATTTGCGAGAGGTTCTGAAGTTCCATGGCGTGACGCAGTCGGTTGGCAGGAAGAGAGAGCGGCTCGGAGCCCGTCATGATAACGTCACAATTTTGTCATGGTTCTATGGTCGGCGGGCCAGTGTCGCCGCCCGGGACAACTGCGCTGAGTCAATGAATGAGTTAACAACCCTGATGTGGCTTTCGAATCCAGCAGGGGCCGGGGAATGATGCAGCGCTACCTGCTGCCGATCGTCGCGGTGCTGCTCGGCTACGGCTTCTGGCTCAGCGCCAGCTTCAAAGAGATCGCGGCCGGCGTCGCGCTGCTCCTGTTCGGCATGTTTTGCATGGAGCAGGGTTTTCGGGCCTACAGCGGCGGTTCGCTCGAGCGAACGTTGCGCCTGGCCACCGACCGGCTCTGGAAGAGCCTGAGCTTCGGGCTGGTCACCACGACGTTGATGCAGTCCTCGTCGCTGGTATCGGTGATCACCATCTCGTTCCTCAGCGCCGGCATGCTGACCCTGGCTCAGGGCATCGGGGTCATATTCGGGGCCAACCTGGGCACCACGACCGGCGCGTGGATCGTCGCCGGGTTCGGTCTGAAGGTGAAGATCAGCGCGTACGCGCTGCCGCTCCTGGTGTTCGGTGTCATCCTGCTGATGCAGTCCGCCAAACGTCTGCGGGGCGTGGGGTGGATTCTCGTCGGGCTCGGCTTTCTGTTCCTCGGCATCCACTACATGAAGACGGGTTTCGAGACCTACGCCGACACCATCGATCTCACCGCCTACGCGCTGCCCGGGGTGGTCGGCCTGCTCACCTACACGGCGCTAGGCATCGCCGCGACGGTGGTCATGCAGTCGAGCCACGCCACTCTGGTGCTCATCATCACGGCCCTGGGAGCGGGGCAGATCACTTACGAAAATGCCCTGGCGTTGGCGATCGGCTCCAACGTGGGCACCACGATCACCGCCATCATCGGCTCGGTTAACGCCAACGTCGGCGGCAAACGGCTGGCCGGCGCGCACCTGGTCTTCAACGTCGCCACCGGCGTCGTCGCGTTGCTGTTCATCGCCCAGTTCGTGCGCGCCGTGGACTGGCTCAGCGCCATGGCCGGGATCGCCGCGGACGATTTCACCCTCAAGCTGGCCGTGTTCCACAGCCTGTTCAACCTGGTCGGGGTGCTGCTGATGACGCCGTTCATCGGTCGGCTGGTAGCGCTGCTCGAACGGCTGCTGCGCGAGCGGCGCCCGCTCACGGACCAGCCGCGCTACCTCAGCGACGCCGCCCTGGAACTGCCGGACGTCGCGCTGCAGGCGCTCATCAAGGAGACCCGGCACCTGTTTCGCAATGCGTTCACGCTGATCGCCCATGGGGTGAACCTGCGCCGGGCCGACATCGTCTCCGATGTCGACCTGACGCAGCGCGTCGCCGAACCCGGCAAATTGATCGACCTGGACTTCGACGAGCAGTACGCGCTGACGATCAAGGACATCTACAGCGCCAACATCGATTTCGTCACTCGCGCCCGCGCTCACGCCTCGGAGGAGTCTGGACCGGCCTTCCAGGCCTTGTGGCAGGCCAATGCCGAGGTGGTCGCCGCCATCAAGGCGATCAAGCACCTGCGCAAGAACCTGGTTCACTATCTGGGCAGCGGCAACCCGCACATCCGCCGCGAATACAACGCGTTGCGCGTGCGGATCGGCAACGTGCTGCGCCAGCTGCACTCGCTGCGCGACGAGGAGGCGGCTGTCGCATTTCTGTCACTCGACGATGTTAGGGTCGAGAGCCTGGAAGCAGGCCACCACGTGCGCCACGCCGTGGATCGGCTGATCCGCGACCGACTCATTTCGCCGCAGATGGCCACCTCGCTCATGAACGACAGCGCGTACGCCGCCGAGGCCATCGACAGTCTGGTCGCAATGACCGAAGCGCTGTACGCCGCGGCGCAGCCGGCAGAGGATCCGGCGCGTGTAGACCTCGCCTTGGATCCCGAAGAACTGGAAGGCCTGGCCGACGCGCTGCGCACCAACGATTCCACGGTTTCTCAACAAGGCAAGGCCGATGAAAACCACCAAGCTGCTCGATAAGCTCGGGCACCTGATCGAGTCTCCCGAAGATCTCGACAAGCAGCGGCTGAAGAAGCTCCGCAAGTTGATCGAGGAGCTGAAGGCCAAGCAGAAAAAGCTCGAACACGACCTGAAAAGCAGCGAGGACGAACAGGACCGCCACCGGCTCGAGCGCTCCATCCAGGTCGTGCAGTCGCAGCGCAAGAAGGGTCACGCCGTTTACAAGTCGATGAAGAAAAAGAAATAACCGCCTGCCCCGCCGTCCGGCAGCGAGCCCTGGGACCGGCCTCGGCAACCCAGCTGCCGGCCGGTTAAGCTCCAATTCAGATTGCCCTGCTTCACTTGGTGCAGGTACCGTACGCGTTCGGATATTCGAGGAGGATTCGCCGTGCGAACTCTGATCATTGCGACGACGGTGGCGGCGGCGCTTGCGGCCGGCTGCATGTCGGAGGACGACCCCAACCGGCGGGCGAAGATCGGGGCGGCCGTGGGCGCGGTGACCGGTGCGGTGGTCGGGCACCAGCTCGACAGCAGTGCCGGTCGCTGGGTCGGCGCGGCGGTCGGCGCCCTTGCCGGCGGCGCGGTCGGCAACTACATGGACAGCCAGCAGCGAGACTTCGAGCAGGAACTCGCCGTCGAGCGCGAGGCCAATCAACTCGAGATCGAGCGGTTGCGGGACGACACCCTCAAACTCACCGTCGACAGCGAGGTGTCCTTCGACTTCGACCGGGCGGCGGTGAAGCCGGCCTTCCGGCCGTCGCTCGACAAGCTGGCGGGCGTTCTGGTGAAGTACGACCGTACGATGGTGCACGTGGTCGGTCACACCGACAGCACGGGGCCGGACGACTACAATCAGCGCTTGTCCGAGATGCGCGCCCGCAACGTCGGCGATTATCTGGTTTCGCAGGGCGTGCCGCGCGCCCGCGTCATCACCGAAGGCCGGGGCGAGACCGAGCCGCGCGACTCGAACGCCACCGAGGCCGGCCGTCAGCTCAACCGCCGCGTCGAGATCTTCGTCAAACCGATCGTCGAGGGCAGCGAGTCCTCCGCCTACGAGACCCCGCAGCCCGGTTACTATTACTGAGCGCGCCGAAACAAATCCCGGTGCGCGTCGGTCTACGTGTAGACAGGCAAAAGCTAACGGGCGGGGTGGGGCGTGCTTATCAAGACGGTAACCAGTGGCATCAAGTCATCCCAGATCACCGACCGGTCGGTCTGGGAACAGCGCCGGCGGTTCCTCAAGGCGGCTGCCCTGGCCGGCGTGGGGGCGGGACTCGGCAAGTTCGCACCGGCGGCGCTGGCGTTGCAGTCCGGCCCGGGCAAGCAGCCCGCGATTGCCGGGCTGCGGGCATCGCGCTACGGTGCCGCGCTCTCGCCGACCGCCTACGAGCACGTCACCGGGTACAACAACTTCTACGAATTCGGCACCGGCAAGGACGACCCGGCCGAGTACGCCGGGCAACTGCAGACCCGGCCCTGGTCCGTGTCGGTGGACGGCGAGTGCGAGGCGCCGGGGGAGATCGGCATCGAGGAAGTCCTCGCCGACTTCCCGCAGGAGGAACGAGTCTATCGTCTGCGCTGCGTCGAGGCTTGGGCGATGGTCGTGCCCTGGGTGGGCTTCCCGCTGGGCGACCTGCTCAAGCGTTTTCGGCCGACATCCCGGGCCAAATACGTGGCCTTCGAGACCCTCTACGACCCCGAGCAGATGCCCGGCCAGCGCCGTAGCGTGCTCGACTGGCCTTATCGGGAGGGGTTGCGCATGGACGAGGCGATGCATCCCCTGACCATCCTCGCCACCGGGCTCTACGGCGAACTTCTGCCGAACCAGAACGGTGCTCCGCTGCGCCTGGTGGTGCCCTGGAAGTACGGCTTCAAGAGCATCAAGTCGATCGTCCGCATATCCCTTACCGAGACCCAGCCGGCGACCACCTGGTCGAAGACGGCACCGGACGAGTACGGTTTCTTCGCCAACGTCAATCCGGCGGTCGATCATCCGCGCTGGAGCCAGGCCCGCCACCGGGTGATCGGCGAGGGACTGTTCTCGCCCAAGCAGGAGACCCTGCCGTTCAACGGCTATGCCGCCGAGGTGGCGCACCTGTACGCGGGGATGGACCTGAAGCGGTTTTTCTGATGCGTGGGTGGTCCATCGCCCGCGGGCTGGTGCTGGTCAAGGTCGTGGTGTTCGCCCTGTGCGCCCTGCCGGGAGTGCTGTTGCTCCGTGGCGCACTGTTGAACGAACTCGGGGCCAATCCGCTCGAGGCCCTGATGCACGGCACCGGCGATTGGGCCCTGCGGATGCTGCTGCTGACGCTCGCGGTGACGCCGTTGCGACGCCTCAGCGGGTGGCGCTGGCCGCAGCGGTTCCGGCGCATGCTGGGCCTGTTCGCCTTCGCCTACGCCGCTTTGCACTTCACCGCCTGGGTCTGGTTCGACAAAGGTTTCGCCTGGGGCGCCATGGTCGAAGACATCGGCGAACGCCCGTTCATCACCGTTGGCTTCCTGGCCTTCGTGCTCCTGATCCCGCTCGCCGCGACCTCGACGCGTGGCATGATGCTGCGTCTCGGTCGACGCTGGCAGCGGCTGCACCGGCTGGTGTACGTGATCGCCGTCCTCGGCGTGGTGCACTTCGTGTGGCTGGTCAAGGCGGACTGGCTCGAGCCGGCGATCTACGGTGGCGTCCTCGCCGTGCTGCTGCTGGCACGCCTGCGCGGTGTCCGGACGGCCCTCGGCGCGGGCCGCCGGGCGGGCCCGAGCCCGGCCTGACCAGCCCGGAGGCCCCACGGTTTCTCGACCCTGCCGGCAGCCGCTATACTCGCGGCCTGTCACGGGCCTGGCGCCTGTTCAGCTACT
Source organism: Gammaproteobacteria bacterium (assembly GCA_037382265.1). GTDB lineage: Bacteria > Pseudomonadota > Gammaproteobacteria > Chromatiales > Chromatiaceae > JARRQB01. The sequence continues at coordinate 12,623 of JARRQB010000001.1, forward strand.
GTCGGCGGACGACGGCAAACGACACGACCGCTGCGGCCCCACTTAACGCGAAAAGTCAGGAGGAGTTCAAATAATGTCGATATCCCGCAGAGAGTTCGTGAAGTTGATCGGTCTGGCCGGCGCTGCCGGCATGCTGCCCGGCTCTGTCTTCGCCGCGCGCCGGCAGCCCTCGGATCTCTACGAAGTGCCCAAGTTCGGCAACGTCTCGATCATGCACATCACCGACACGCACGCGCAGCTGCTGCCAGTCTACTTCCGCGAGCCCAACGTCAACCTGGGGATCGGTCCGGCCTACGGCCAGCCACCGCACCTGGTCGGCAAGAAGCTGCTGGACTGGTTCGGCATCGAGGGCGGCGGCATCGAAGAGCACGCTTACACCTACCTGACTTTCGAGCAGGCCGCTCGCGACTACGGCAAGGTAGGGGGCTTCGCCCACCTGCGCACGCTGGTGAAACGCCTGCGCGACGACCGCGGCCCGGGTAACAGCCTGCTGCTCGACGGCGGCGACACCTGGCAGGGTTCCGGTACCGCCTACTACACCCGCGGAATGGACATGGTCGGCGCCTGCAACCTGCTCGGCGTCGACGTCATGACGGGCCACTGGGAATTCACCTACCACGACGAAGAGGTGATCAAGAACATCGGCGCCTTCCAGGGCGAGTTCGTCGCCCAGAACGTCAAGGTCCGCGAGGAAGCGCTGTTCGACTACCGGTTCCAGGATTTTGCGGATTTCGACGAGGACCGCGGCCTTGCCTTCAAGCCGTACACCATCAAGGAAGTGGGTGGCGCGCGCGTCGCGGTGATCGGCCAGGCCTTCCCCTATACGCCGATCGCCAACCCGCGGCGCTTCATCCCCGACTGGACGTTCGGCATCCAGGACGAGCGTATGCAGGAGATCGTCGACGAGGTGCGCGAGAACGAGAAGCCCGACCTGGTCATCGTCGTCTCGCACAACGGCATGGACGTCGACCTCAAGATGGCCTCGCGAGTCACCGGCGTGGACGCGATCTTCGGCGGACACACGCACGACGGCATGCCCGGGGCGATGGAGGTCAAGAACGCCGGCGGCGTGACGCTCGTCACCAACGCCGGTTCCAACGGCAAGTTCCTCGGCATCATGGATCTCGACGTGCGCAACGGCAAGCTCCAGGGTTACCGCTACCGGCTGCTGCCGGTGTTTTCCAACCTGCTGCCGGCCGACGCCGAAATGGCCGCTTACATCGAGAAGGTGCGCGCCCCCTACAAGGAGCAGATGGAAGAGGAGCTGGCGGTTGCCGAGGATCTGTTGTACCGCCGCGGCAACTTCAACGGCACCTTCGACCAGGTCATCTGTGATGCCCTGCGCGACGTCAACGACGCGCAGATATCCCTGTCGCCGGGCTTCCGCTGGGGAACCAGTGTGCTGTCGGGACAGCCGATCACCATGGACAACGTCATGGACCAGTGCGGTATGACCTACCCCGAGACCTATCGTCGCGAGATGAGCGGGGAAGAAATCAAGGCCATCCTGGAAGACGTCTGCGACAACCTGTTCAACCCCGATCCCTATATCCAGCAGGGTGGTGACATGGTCCGGGTGGGCGGCCTCGACTACGTTTGCGACCCGGCCGCCGCGATGGGTTCGCGCATCTCCAATATGACGCTGGACGACGGCACGCCGATCGATGCGAGCAAGAAATACGTCGTCGCGGGTTGGGCCTCGGTGGCTGACCAGCCGCCCGAAGGCGCGCCCGTGTGGGAACAGGTCGCCGACTACCTGCGGGCCAAGAAGACGATCAAGATCGAGAAGCTCAACACACCCAAGCTGGTCAACGTGAAGGGCAATCCGGGACTCGAGAACTACGTCAAGTCCTGATTTCGTTCGGATCCCGACTCAAGCGAGCGGCGTCTGCCGGGGCGCCGCTCGTTCTTTACGGCGCCACCTGACAAGGTTTCCCCGCCAACCCGCGAACAACGCCAGGCAGGCGCTGCTGCAGTGCGCGCCCTTCGCGTGTGGCGGAGAGCCCATTTCCGCCGCCAGCGGCGACGCTGGCCGGTGTCGTGTTCAGCCGGCCGTACGGCCCGCCCGATCCAGCGCGAACTGACGCGCGACCCGGCCGCTGCGCGAGCCGCGGTAGCGTGCCCACTGCAGCGCAGCCTCGCGCACCGCTGCGTCGGCGGTGTCCGCCGTGCCGAGCTTGCGCAGCCAGTGGTTGCAGATCTCGAGGTACTGCTCCTGGTCGAACGGGTAGAACGAAAGCCAAAGCCCGAAGCGTTCCGACAAAGACACCTTTTCCTCCACGGTCTCGCCCTGGTGCAGTTCGCCGTTGACCATCCGCGCCTCCTGGTTTTCACGCTGGTATTCCGGCATCAGGTGGCGCCGGTTGGAGGTGGCGTAGACCAGCACGTTCTCGGGAGGCGCGGCGGCCGAGCCCTCGAGCACCGCCTTGAGCGATTTGTACCCGGCGTCGTCGGCCTCGAACGACAGGTCGTCGCAGAACACCATGAAGCGCTCGGGGCGTTCGAACAGGCAGTCGACGATGTCCGGTAGTTCGACCAGGTGGTTCTTGTCGACCTCGATCAGGCGCAGACCCTGGTCGCGAAAGGCGTTGAACGCCGCCTTGATCAGGGTCGACTTGCCGGTACCTCGCGAGCCCCACAGCAGCACGTTGTTGGCAGGGCGGCCGGCCACGAACTGGGCGGTGTTGCGCAGGATCTCGGCTTTCTGGCGCTCCATGCACAGCAGGTCGTCCGCCGTGACGCGGTGCGGCTGACGGATCGGTTGCAGCCGGCCGCCGACACGGGCGCCACGCCACCGAAAGGCGTGGTGCGACCAATCGACTTCCCCGGTGGGGTTGGGCAAGACCCCCTCGAGCCGTTCGAGCAGGCCTTCGACGCGTTCCAAGAGGGTGTCGAGGTCGGGCATGGCGATCGTGGTTCGCGCTGAAAGGCGCAGAGCATATCGCGGGCCCCCGGGCGCGGCAAAAAGGCGGGTGGCGTTCACGGGGGGACGGCCGTTATGCTAGCGACTTCCCTGCCTCGAGATGCCTTTGTCATGCCGCAACAGCTGCCGGTCGACGCCCTGTTTGCTGCCCTGGACCGCAAGGACCTAGGCACTTTCCTGAGCTTTCTGGCTCCCGATTGCCGTCTGCGGTACGGGAGTTACCCCGTGGTCGAGGGCCAGGACGCGATTCGCGATACCGTGAGTCGCTTCCTCGAGCAGATCGCCGAGTCGCGGCACGAGATCGCCGCCGAGTGGCACTGCGATGACGCGGTAATCTGCCATGGCGAGGTGCACTACACGCGGCGCGACGGCACCGCGGTGAGCATTCCCGCAGCCTACATCATGTCGCTCGACGAAGGCATGATCAGCGAATACCGGGCCTTTCTCGAGACCTCCGCGCTGTTCGCCGAGGCGAGTTAGTCCACCTTCTCGACCCCGGCCGCTCGCATGGTGAGCAGGGTCCAGCCGACCGAAATCGCCCACATGGCAAGCCCGAGCCCGATCGTCGCCCAGCTAACGCCGTCGACACCGGTCGGTCCGCCGAAAAAGCCGAATACGACACTGACCAGGCCGAACAGCCAGAACACCGTGACCGGCGCGGCGCAGTTGGCACCGCAACCGTAGCGGATGGCGCCCAGCGGCGGCAGCAAGGCCGATGTCAGGTATTTTCTCACGTCTCGCGGCCGTTTCCGGATTGTCGTCGAACCCGCACGCTATCACGCGGCAGGACCGGGTTCCATTAGGTTACGCCCTCAGCTTTTCGTCCAGCTGGGGCTTGATCCGTTTCAGGATTTCCGCGTGCACCTTGATGCCGCCGGCGACCACGTTTCCGGTGTCGAAGTGACGGTCGCCGCCGGCGAGGTCGCTGACCACCCCGCCAGCCTCGCGCACCAGCAGGGCGCCCGCCGCGAAGTCCCAGGCGGACAGGCCCAGTTCCCAGAAGCCGTCGAGCCGGCCGGCCGCCACGTAGG
>JARRQB010000002.1:0-15001 GCA_037382265.1 Gammaproteobacteria bacterium
GGGGTCGACCGCGAGCACCACGGTCTCGTGATCCTGGCCCTTGCGGTAGTTGCGGATGGCCGCCTCGCCAGTGTCGTCCCAGGCGATGTCGGACAGGTGCACCAGACCGTCGATGCCACCGTCGAGACCGATGAAGATGCCGAAGTCGGTGATCGACTTGATGGTGCCGGTGACGTGGTCGCCCTTCTTGTGGCTTTCAGCGAAGTCTTCCCAGGGATTGGCCAGGCACTGCTTCATGCCGAGCGAGATGCGCCGGCGCTCCTCGTCGATGTCGAGGACCATGACTTCCACCTCGTCGCCCAATTGCACGATCTTGCTCGGGTGGATGTTCTTATTGGTCCAGTCCATCTCGGACACGTGTACCAGTCCCTCCACGCCCTCTTCGATCTCGACGAACGCGCCGTAGTCGGCGATGTTCGTGACCTTGCCGAACAGGCGGGTGCTTTCCGGGTAGCGGCGGCTGATGTTCTCCCACGGGTCCTCGCCCAGCTGCTTCAGGCCGAGCGACACGCGCATTTTCTCGCGATCGAACTTCAGCACCTTGACCTCGATCTCGTCGCCGATCTCGACCACCTCGGAGGGGTGCTTGACCCGGCGCCAGGCCATGTCGGTGATGTGCAGCAGGCCGTCGATGCCGCCCAGGTCGACGAACGCCCCGTAGTCGGTGAGGTTCTTTACGATGCCCTTGAGCACCTGGCCCTCTTCCAGACCTTCCAGCAGCTTTTCTCGCTCCTCGCTGTACTCCTGCTCCACGACGGCGCGCCGCGAGACCACGACGTTGTTGCGCTTCTGGTCGAGTTTGATGACCTTGAACTCCAGGTCCTTACCTTCCAGGTAGGCGGTGTCGCGGACGGGACGCACGTCGACCAGTGAGCCGGGCAGGAAGGCCCGAATCTCGTCCAGATCGACGGTAAAGCCGCCCTTGACTTTGCCGTTGATGCGACCGGTCACCAATTCCCCTTCTTCGAACGCCTTTTCCAGGCGCGTCCAGGCGTGCTGCCGCTTGGCCTTCTCGCGCGACAGCCGCGTGGCGCCCCAACCGTCCTCGACCGCATCGAGGGCGACCTCGACCTGGTCGCCCACGGCGACTTCGAGTTCGCCGTCAGGGGTCAGAAATTGGACTTTGGGGATGACGCCCTCGGATTTCAGTCCGGCATTGACAATGACGCTCTCATTGTCGATTCCCACCACGGTACCGATAACGATGGCACCGGGTTGGAGGTTGGTGTTGGTGAGGCTCTGTTCAAAGAGCTCGGCAAAGCTTTCGGTCATGTGTTGAAATTCCCGACCCGCGCGTGCGCAGGCCACCCAAAAAACGACCCCGGCAGGGTCTGTCTCTGGTCAGTTTGCATTACCCCGACGGCGACATGACGTCGGGACCCTGTAACTACGGCAACACCCTGCGCGGCACGAGCCGTACCGCCCTCGAGCACCGTAGCTTCTTCACTCAGCCGGGCCCGAGCCCGGCGATCTTCGCGCGCGCCGCGCGCAGCACCCGCGTGAGCACCTCGTCCACGCCGATCGACGTCGAGTCGATGATCAGCGCATCCTCAGCCGCTTTCAGCGGCGCCACCGCCCGGTTGCGGTCACGTTGGTCGCGTTCCCGGATCTCCGCGGCAAGATCGGAAAGGCTAGCATCAATTCCTTTTTCTTTCAACTGCTTATGCCTGCGCACGGCGCGCTCCTCGGCGCTGGCGTCAAGAAAGACCTTCAAGGCCGCGCGGGGAAAGACCACGGTACCCATGTCGCGGCCGTCGGCGACCAGGCCGGGCGGCCGCGCGTAGGAGCGCTGCCAGGCGAGGAGCGCCGCACGCACTGCCGGCAGCGCCGCGACCCGGGAGGCATCGTTGCCGGCCGCCTCGGTGCGAATCGCGTCGGTCACGTCGGCGCCCGCCAGGTAGACCCGGCCGTGTTGGAAGACCACGTCAAGGCCGCGTGCGACGGCCGCCACCGCGGCCTCGTCCGCGAACGACGTGTCGCCTTCGGCGACCGCCAACCCCACCAGGCGGTACAGCGCCCCGGAGTCGAGCACCCGCCACCCCAACGCCTCGGCCGCCAGCGCGGCGATGGTGCCTTTGCCGGATCCGCTGGGCCCGTCGATGGTGATCACCGGCACATCGGGCAGGTCATGCATCGGTGCGTCGGACATCCAGGCCGGCCGCTGCCGCCAACGCGGTAAAACCCGGGAACGAGGTGTCGACGTTGGCGCAGTCGTCGATCTCAATGGCAGCCCCGGCACGCAACCCGGCCATCGTGAAGGCCATGGCGATGCGGTGGTCTCCGCCGCTGTCAACGCGCCCGCCGCCGATCGTCCCGCCGCCCTGGATCACGATGCCGTCGGGCGTCGGCGCGGCAACCACGCCGAGTGCCGTCAAACCGTCGGCCATCACCTGGATGCGGTCGGACTCCTTGACGCGCAGTTCCTCGGCGCCGGTCAACACCGTCTCGCCCGCAGCGCAGGCGGCGGCGACGAACAGCGCCGGAAACTCGTCGATGGCCAGCGGCACCTGGTCTTCGGGGATGCTTACGCCGTGCAGGTCGGCGGACCGCACGCGCAGGTCCGCCACCGGTTCGCCGCCGACGTCGCGGCGGTTGGACACCTCGATGTCGGCGCCCATGGCACGCAGGATGTTGACGACGCCGTCGCGGGTCGGGTTCATGCCGACGTGCTCGAGCAGCAGGTCCGAACCGGCTGCGATGGAGGCACCCACCAAGAAGAAGGCGGCCGAGGAGATGTCCGCGGGGACGTCGATGTCACAGGCGGTGAGCGATCCGCCACCGTTGACGCATACCCGGTTGCCGTCACGCCGTACCGGGTAGCCGAAGCCCCGCAGCATGCGCTCGGTGTGATCGCGCGTCGGCGCGGGTTCGGTAACGCATGTTTCACCCTGCGCGTAGAGCCCTGCCAGCAGCAGACAGGATTTGACCTGAGCACTGGCGACGGGCAGCGCATAGTCGATGCCGGTGAGCGTGCCTGCCGGCCGGATGTGCAGGGGTGCGGTGCCCTTCGGCGTGGACCCGATCTCCGCCCCCATGAGCGCCAGCGGGTCGGTCACCCGGCGCATCGGACGACGCGACAACGAGGCGTCCCCGATCAGGGTGACCTCGAGGTCCTGGCCGGCGAGCAGCCCGGCCATGAGCCGCATGGAAGTCCCCGAATTGCCCAGATCGAGCGGCGCGTCGGGCGAACGCAGGCCATTCATGCCAACGCCGTGGATGACTACGCGCCCATGGTCGGGGCCCTCGATCTCCACCCCCATGGCGCGAAACGCCCGCAGGGTGGCCAGGCTGTCCTCCCCTTCCAGGAAGCCCGCGACCTGCGTCACGCCCTCGGCCAGCGCGCCGAGCATGATCGAGCGATGGGAAATCGACTTGTCGCCCGGGACGCGCAGCCGCCCGTGCAGTGACCCGCCGGGCGCGACGGTGAAACGGACATTCGAGTGGGACAAGCGGGCTCTCCGCCGACCAGAAAGCCGCGCATTATAGCTCAGCGTAAAGCCCGGCGTTCAGCGGCGCGCCCTCAGAGATACGAACCCGCCCCGATCAGGCGTTCGCGCCAGTAGCGGCTGCCGAGGCTGTCGCGCGTGACCGTCTTGCCGCTCGATGGGGCGTGAATGAAGCGTCCCCCGCCCTCGTAGATGCCCACGTGCCGGCCCTTGCCGCCAATGCGGAAGAACACCAGGTCGCCGGGCCGCAGCGTCTCGACCCGCACCGGCTGAGCCCGTCGCTGCTGGTCCTCAGCGGTACGCGGCACCGTGGTGCCGACGCTGGCGTGCGCGTACTGGACCAGACCGCTGCAATCGAAGCCGCGGCGGTCGTCGCCGCCGTAACGGTAGGGCAGACCGAGCTGCCGGCGCGTGACCTCCAGCAACCGGGCCCGACGGTCGACGACTGATTCCGCCGGCCAGGATGAAGCGGCCGCGTCCGGTGCACCCGGCGTCGAGCCGCAACCGGCCAGCGTGCCCGCACTCAGGGCGAGCGCGGCGAGCCAGGCACAGGCGGCGGCCATGCACGGGGGGCCGTCCGTGTCAGGGAGTCGAGCGTTCATCCGCCGCGTCCATGATGGCCCGGTCGCCGACCCCCAGGCGCAGACGCGCACCTTCCAGGGCGCTCAGCAGGGCCGGCACCAGAAACAGGACCAGAAAGGTGGCGAACGCCAGGCCGAAGCTGAGCGAAACCGCCATGGGGATCAGGAACTGGGCCTGCAGCGACGTCTCGAACAACAACGGGCTCAGCCCAGCGATCGTGGTGAGCGAGGTGAGCAGGACCGCCCGCAGGCGCTGGCAGGCCGCCTCCACCAACGCCTCCTGCACCGCCATACCCCGCTCGCGCAGCGCCTTGTAGAACACCACCAGGATGATCGAGTCGTTGACCACGATGCCCGAGAGCGCAAACAGTCCGAACATCGACAGGATGGTCGGGGTCACGCCCATCACCCAGTGCCCGATCAGGGCGCCGACGATGCCGAACGGTATGATCGCCATCACCACCAACGGCCAGCCGTAGGAGCCGAACACCCAGGCGAGCACGATGTAGATCATCGCCAGGGCGAAAACCGCGCCGCGCTTCATGTCGGCAGTGGTCTCGCGCTGGTCCTCGGCCACGCCCGTGAACTCCCAGCCGATGCCGAAACGCTCCACCAGGTCGGGCAGGATCTGCTCGCGCAGCCGAGCGCGCACGTCGTTGGCGTTCGCCACGGCCTTGTCGACGTCGGCGTAAACGGTCACCGCCAGCTTGGCATCGGCGTGGCGCAAGGCCTTGAAGCCGCGGCGCTCGGACAGCTCCACCACGGTGGTCAGCGGAGTGAGCTGGCCGTTGGGCAGGCGCAGGTTGAGGTCTTCGAGCGTGCGCAGCCGATGGCGCTCCTCGTCGGGCAGCATCACCCGGACCTCGACCTCTTCGTCGCCCTCGTTGAAGATCTGCGCCAAGTGGCCGTCCAGGGCACCGCGCAGCTGCCGGCTGACATCGGCAATGCTCAGGCCGAGCGCCTCGGCCAGCGGGGTCAGGCGAAAGATCAGCTGCTGGCGGCCAAACGGCATGTCGTCCTCGATACCGTGCGTGCCCCGCACGGCGCGCAGCGCTTCGGCCAGCGCCAGCGCGGCCTCCTTCAGCCGATCGGGCGTCGCGCCGGTCAGGCGCACTTCGACGTCGCGGCCGGGGTGGCCGCCGACGCGCGAGGTCAGGGTCACGTACTCGAGGCCCGGAGCGTCGACGAAGTGGTCGCGCCAAAGCGCCAGGAAGCGTTCGTTGCTAACGCTGCGCTGGTCGTTGGGCGTCAGTTCGGCGGTCACCGAGGCGAACTGTTCGCCCTGCTGAGTCTGGCGTGCCTTGGAGAAATAGCCCAACCCGTTCGCCACGGCGGCCACGCGCACCAGACCGCCGCCCAGGGCCTCGTCCGTCTCGTACAACCCCCGCTCCACCTCGCGAACGAAGCGTTCCACCCGATCAGGCGGCGTCCCGGCCACGAAGGTGGCGCTCGCCACCACCACAGGCCCCGGTACGTTGGGAAAGAAGCTGAAGCCGAGCCGCCCACCCTTCACCAGGCCGACGACCAGGATCACGAAGGCGACGGCGATCGCCAGGGTGGCTAGGCGGTTGTTGACGGCAGCCCCGACCAGGCGGCGGAAATGGTGATGGCGAAAACGGTCGAAGCCGTCGTCCCAGCGTCGGCGGAAGCGCCCGGGCCGGGCGTGGTGCAAGCGCAGGAAGCTATGCCGCAGGTGGCCCGGCAGCACCAGGAAGCTCTCCACCAGCGAGGCCAGAATCACACAAATGATGACGAAGGGTATGTCGCCCAGTATCTTGCCGATGAACCCCGTGATCGCGAACAACGGGATGAACGCAGCGACGGTCGTCAGCGAGGACGACAGGACCGGCGCGAGCATGCGCCGGGCCCCGCCCTCGGCGGCCTCGAGCGACGACTCGCCGGTCTGGTAGTGGGTCAGCGCGTCCTCGCCCACCACGATGGCGTCGTCGACGATGATGCCGAGCGCCATGATGAGTGCGAACAGCGAGATCATGTTGATGCTGCCGCCGGCCAGGTACACGATCGCCAGGGTGGCCATGAAAGACACGGGAATGCCGACGGTCACCCAGAAGGCAACCCGGCCGTTGAGGAACAGGAACAGGATCAACACCACCAGCGCGAGGCCGCCGAGGCCGTTCTTCAGCAGCAGGTTGACCCGGTCCTCGATGAGCTGCCAACTCTCGTCGTAGGCGGTGATTTCGACGCCCGGCGGAAGCGCGGGCCGCGTGTCCGCCAGCCAGTCCTCCATGATCCGGGCAGACTCGAGCGAGTCGGCGGTGGGCGAACGCTTGAGCGACAACTCCACGGCCGGCTGGCCCTGGTAGGTCAGTTCGACCTGGTCGGGTCTGGGCCGCCGCTCGACCTTCGCAACGTCGCCGACGCGAACCAGCCGGCCGGCCTGGTCGGCCAGCAGCGGCAGCGACTCGAAGCCGACCCCGGTCCGCTTCTGGCTAAGGGTTCGCAACTCGCGGCCGACGTCGTCGCGGCCGACCAGGCCGGCCGGCATGTCCTGGGATTCCGCGGCGACCCGGTCGGCAACCTGGCCGAGCGAGATGCCCAGGTCCTGCAGGGTCGCCAGCGGCACCTGGATCGCCAGCTCCTCCTCGGGCAGGCCGGTGATGTCCACCTTGGCGATGCCGCGGTCCAGCAATTCGCGCTCGAAGCGGCGTACCAGGTGACGCAGGGCCTCCGCCCGGGCCGGCCCGTGCACCAGCAGCTTGGCGACCGGCTCGTAACGCAGCACGTGGCTAATTTCCGGGCGCTCCGCATCTGCGGGCAGGTTGCGTACGGCGTTGACCAGTTCCTCCACCCGGTCAGTCGCAGCCCCCATGTCGGTGCCCTCCGGAAACTCCAGCGACACCAGGCTCACCCCCTGGCTCGAGGTGGAACTCATCTCGTCCAAACCGTCCACCGAACGCAGCGACTGTTCCATCGGCACGGTGATCGAGCGCTCTACGTCCTCGGCGCTGGCGCCCGACCAGACCGTGCGCACCGTCACCACCTCGACCTCGAAATTCGGGAAGAACTGCGCATTGAGGTTGGACAGCGCCCACACGCCGCTCAGCAGCATGATCACCATCAGCAGGTTCGCCGCAACCTTGTGCTGGGCGAAGGTGCCGATGATGTCGTTGCGGTGGGCAAACGGCATGGGTGCGCGGTCCGGGACTCAGCCGCCGCCTGGCAGCCGGACCAGGAGGCCTTCGACCGCGTTGGGGATCTGGGTGGTGACCAGGCGTTGCCCCGGAGCGAACTCCGCAGAACGGATCAACACCCAGGTCTGCCCGTCCGCGGTCCTGGTCTCGCCCACCCGCTCGACGGTCAGGGCGCGCATGCGGCTGTCCGCGTCGATCAGGTAGACAAGCTCGCCGCCGTACAGGGCCTCGTGCGGCACGGCGACCAGGCCGGGCTGCGGCGGCAGGTGCAGATCCAGGCGCACGAAGCGGCCCTGCTGCAGGGCAGTGTCGGCGTCAGTGACGCGAAACAGGGCCTCTACGCCGCCGGTCGCGGCATCGACCTCGCCGGCCAGACCGAGCAGACTGGCCGTCACCGGGACGTCGTCGATCTCGCCCCTGACCTCCAGCGCCTTGCCCGCGGCCTGTGCCCGCCGCACGGTCGGCAGGTGCCGGTTGGGGACCTGCGCCCGCACCACCAGCGCGTCGGTGTCGTAAATCACGAGCAGGGGGTCGCCGACGCGGACGCGCCGACCGGGCGAGACCAGGATCCTGGCCACCCTGCCGTTGAACGGGGCCACCACGCGGCAGCGCTCCAAGTCGAGCCGGGCCTGATCGCGCAGCGCCACCGCGCGCTCCCGCCCCGCCTCCAACTCGGCGAGACGCGCCGGATGCGCGGCGATGGACTGCTCGCGCGCGTCGAGTGCCAGCGCCTGGGTTTGCAGCGACTGCCGTGCGCGGTCCAGATCCGAGGCCGAACCAACCTGGCGTTTCACGAGGTCCTGCAACCGGGTCACCTCGGCGCGGGCGAGGTTGAGCAGTTCGCGCTGGCGCGGTAGCGAGTCGAGATCGGACTGGTAACGGGTGTTCTCCGAGGCGATGCGGGCCTCCGCCTCGCGCAGTTCGGCCTCACGCTGCAACAACAGCAGGGCGGCGTCGCGCTCGTCCAGCCGCATGACCAGGTCGCCGCGGGTCACCGCAGACCCCTCGATGACCGGCACCTCCAGCACCTCGGCGGCCACCGCGGCGGTCAACTCGGTCGACCACAGGGACTCGACACGCCCGTAGAGCGTCAGCGTGGGTGCCCATGCCTTGGGCGTCACCGGCTCGGCGCTCACCAGCCACGCCTTCTCCCTGATCTCGATCGGTTCCGGCTCGGAGCGAGTCTTGATCAGCCCGAAGGCGACCAGCAGCGCCAGCGCCAGGATGCCGACGGGCGTGAGGAATCTTCGCTGGGCGCTTGCCATAGGTCCTGGTCTGTCCGTCACTGAACACGAATGATACTAGGGCACCGGCAAGACAGACGGGGGTTGGTCACTCGTCCCGGCCGCCACGCGGTGCGGCCCGCAGCACCGCCTCCAGCTCATCGACTCGTCGGCCCAACGCCTTGATGTGGCGCAGGGTCTCCGGAAGTCGGCCGAGCGCCGCCAGTTCGCGCATGACGCGCTGCATGGCGCGCGCCGGCATCCCCCAGACGGTCTCGCCTTCCGCCACATCGCGGGTCACGGCCGCCTTGCCACCCACCCGTGCCCGCGCACCCACGCTGACATGGTCGGAGATGCCGACCTGGCCACCCAACGTCGCCCCGTCGCCGATCGTCACGCTGCCCGCCGTGCCCACCTGTCCGGTAATTATCACGTGCCGGCCGATGCGGTTGTTGTGCGCAACATGCACCAGGTTGTCGATCTTGCTGCCGCGGCCGATGCGGGTCTCGCCCAATGTCGCCCGATCGATACAGGTGTTGCAGCCGATCTCGACGTCGTCCTCGATCACCACGGTGCCGAGCTGCGGCACTTTATGTGTGGTCGCCCAGCCACTGGAACCCGAAACCCTCGCCGCCGATGACGGCACCGGGGTGCACGATGCAGCGATCGCCCAGCCGCACCCCGTCGAGCAGGGTCGCGTTGGCGCCGACCACGCAGTCCTCGCCGACCCTCACGCCGCCGCCGATTACCGCTCCCGGGCCGACCTGCGTGCGGTCGCCGATGTGCGCATCGGCGCAGATCACCGCACCCGCGCCCACGCCGACCTCGGCGCCGAGCACGGCTGCCGGACTCACTACGGCGCTGTCATGCACGACGTGCGGCGGCGGCGGTGCGACGAACCGCTCCATGATGAGAAGGAAGCCGAGCCGGGGGTGGTCGATGCGCAGCAGATTACGCCCGGGCACGGGGGGAAACGCCTCGCCGACCACGATCGCGCCCGCCCTGCTGGCCCGCACCTGCGCCAGCCGGCGGTCGTCGTCGGCGAACGTGATCTGATTCGGCTGCGCGTCGTCGAGCGCCGCCGGCGCGACGATGCTGACATCCGGGTCGCCCTCCAGACGGGCCCCGATGTGGTCGGCGAGTTCCTTCAGCTTGAGGTCCATGTTCCGTCGCTCCCGTTAACGGCGATTCAGCACTCAATGATCGTGCGCCGCATCGATGAAGCGCCAGGCGGCGAAGGCCCCGAGCAACGCAACGCCCGTGGCGATCAGATAAGTCTCCATCGGCCCCAGGGTCTCCCAGGTAACACCACTGGAGAGACTCCCCAGCGCGCCGCCCGCGCCAAAGCTCAGGCTACTGTACAGGGCCTGGCCGCGGCCTTTGTGGCGTCCGAGGAAGTAATGATGCACCAAATGGATGGCCGAGGCGTGAAAGGCACCGAACGTAGCCGCGTGCAGGAGCTGCGCGACGATCATCACCGCCAGCGAGCCGGGCAAGGTCCCGATCAGCACCCAGCGGACCGCGGCGATCAGCAGGCTGGCGACGAGCACCCGGCGACCGCCCCAGCGGTCGAGCAGCCTGTGCATGAACACGAACAGCACGACCTCGGCCAGCACCCCCAGGCCCCATAGCTGTCCGATCAGGGTCTTGGAGTAGCCTTGGTCCTCCATGTAGATGGAGTAGAACGCGTAATAGGCCCCGTGGCTCATCTGCATGAAGAATACCGCCGCGAAGAAGGCGAGGATGGCCGGCCGGCGGATGACCGAGAGAATGCCGGGCTGCCCAGCCGGGTGCGGCTCGGGATTCGGGTCGTCGACGAACAGGGTCGACAACCAGATGCCGATGTACAGCACGAGCACCGCCGCGAGCACCACGCGGGCCCCGGATGCATCGACCCAGACGCCAAGCGCCACCACGGTGAAAATGAAGCCGACCGAGCCCCACACACGGACGCGAGCATAGCGGCGCACCTGCTCGGCCAGATAAGCGAAGGTCACCACCTCGAACTGCGGCAGCGACGCGTTCCAGAAGAAGCTGAACGACACCATGACCGCGGCGACCTGCCAATAGCCTTGCGCCCAGAACATGCCGCCGAACACCGCGGCCGACACCAGCGAGGCCGCGCGCACGATCCGCATGCGGTGACCGAGGTAGTCGCCCAGCCAGCCCCACAGGTAAGGCGCGACGACCTTGGTGGCCATCAGGATGGCCATCAGCTGGCCGATCTCGAGCGGCGAGAAACCCACCGACTGCAGGTACAGACCCCAAAACGGCACCAGGGCACCGAGCGCACCGAAATAAAAGAAATAGAACGTGGAGAGGCGCCAGTAAGGCATCTTCAACACGCGGCGCGCCCGCTCGACCGATGCCTCACCCCGGCGTGGCGTCGCCGCAGGCCGCGCGGATCGAACCGCACCGCGAGGCCCTCGGGGACCGGGTACCGTGCCAGGAACACAACCTGAGGCGAGAGCGTGCCGTCAACCGCCTGCCTGCGGCGGTATGACCGGGGTCTTCGGTTCGACGTCGGCGTTTTGGGCACGCTGGCGCAGGGCGTGATCGAGCAGCGTGATCGCCAGCATGGCCTCGCAGATCGGCACCGCGCGGATGCCCACGCAGGGGTCGTGGCGGCCGGTCGTCACGACCTCGACCGGCGCGCCCTCGGTGTCGACGGTCTGCCCGCCCAGACGAATGCTCGAGGTCGGCTTGAAGGCGACCCGCGCGACCACGTCCTGGCCGGAGGAGATGCCGCCGAGGATGCCGCCGGCGTTGTTCGAGAGGAACCCCTCCGGGGTCATCTGGTCGCGGTGCTCGGTACCCTTCTGGCGGACGGCGCCGAAGCCCGCACCGATCTCGACCCCCTTGGCCGCGTTGATGCTCATCAGGGCGTGGGCAACGTCGGCGTCCAGGCGGTCGAAAATCGGTTCGCCCCAGCCCGGCGGTACGCCGCTGGCGAGCACCGTCACTTCGGCACCCACCGAGTCGCCCTCCTTGCGCACGGCGTCCATGTAGGCCTCGAGCGCTCCCACTTGGGCGGCGTCGGGCCAAAAGAAGGGGTTATTCTCGACCGGATCCCAGCTGAACGAGTGCGGCTGGTTCGGGCCTAGCGCCGACAGATAGCCGCGCACAATGACCCCGAAGCGCTCCGCCAGGTACTTTTTCGCCACCGCGCCGGCCGCTACCCGCATCGCCGTCTCGCGCGCGGAGGAGCGTCCGCCGCCGCGGTAGTCGCGCACCCCGTACTTCTGGATGTAGGTGTAGTCGGCGTGTCCGGGGCGGAACTTGCGTGCGATGTCCGAATAGTCTTTGGACCGCTGGTCGACGTTGTGGATCAGCAGGCCGATCGGTGTACCGGTGGTGCGACCCTCGAACACCCCCGAGAGGATCTGCACTTCGTCCGCCTCCCGCCGCTGGGTGGTGTGGCGAGACTTGCCCGGCTTGCGCCGGTCGAGATCGTGTTGGAGATCGGCCTCGGACAGTGCCAATCCCGGGGGGCAGCCGTCGATGATACAGCCGATCGCCGGGCCATGGCTCTCGCCGAAGCTGGTGACCGTGAAGAGTTTGCCGAAGCTGTTACCGGACATGAGGTCTTCGATGAAGTCGGTGGGGCCGCTAGCTTAACCGCCGAAATGCGGGCAGCGCCAAGTTTTCACGCTACTCGGCAAACCCCGCTGCCAACGCGCCCGGCCGCGGTTTCCCTGCCACGACGCAGCTTCCGGCGGACCCGCGAACCCGGCAACGGCGGCGCGCGGCACGGTCTCGTCGAGGGCCATCCTGACTCGGTCACCGCAGTTCGGCGTGTTCCCGGCCGAGTGGCGTCATTCCAACCAGGCGTTGACCTTTTCCAGATCGTCGACGGTGAGATCGCCGGCTGCCTGCTTCAGCGCGAGAAAGTTGAGCACGTACAGATAACGCGCGTTCGAGTAGTCGCGCTTGGCGGAGAACAGCTCGCTCTGGCGGTTGAGCACGTCGACCAGGGTCCGCGTGCCGACCTCGAAGCCGGCCTCGGTCGCCTCCAGTGCGCTCTCGGCCGACACCGTGGTCGACTGCAGGGCGCGGACCCGGCTGATGCTCAGCTCCGCCTGGCGGTAGGCGTCGCGCACGTCCTTGTCGGTCGCCCGCAGCTGACGCTCCAGTTCCTGCTGTGCCGCATCGAAGTTGAACTGCGCCTGGCGGGTCGAGGCGGTCACGCCGCCACCGGCGTAGATGGGCACGGCCAACTGCACGGCGGCCGACAGGATGTCGGTATCCAGACCACGCTCCGCGTCCGAGCGCCGCAGGTCGTAATTCGCGACCAAGTCGAGGCTGGGGAAGTGACCCGAGCGTTGCACCTCGATCTCCTGGCGGGCGATCTCCGCGGCTTCCCGAGCGGCCTGCACGCTGGGGTTGTTCTCCAGCGCGAGGCTGCTCCAGGCGTCGAGGTTGGCCGGTTCCGGCACCTTGAGGGGAATCTCGTCCACCAGGCTGGCGAGCTCGTTGGGGCCCATCTGGCCGATGATCTCGCGCAGCGCCTCCCAGGCGGTACCCACGTCGTTCTCCGCGCTGATCACGTCGGCACGGGACTGGTCGAAGCGCGCCTGCGCCTCGTGCACCCCGGTGATGGCGATCAGACCGACCTCGAAGCGCTGCTTGGCCTGGTCGAGTTGGCGGGCGATGGCCTTGAGCTCGGACTGGGCGAACTCCAGCGTGTCCTGCGTGGCCAGCACCTGGAAATAGGCCGACGCGACGCGAAAGATGAGGTTCTGCTCGACCGCGACGAAATCCGCCTCCGCCTGGGCGACCGTGGTCTTTGCCTGCTCGTACTGTTTCAGCCGATCGCGGCGGTACAGCGGCTGGACCAGGCCGATGCCGGCGCGATCGGTCCAGAAGTCTTCGTTCTGGGAAGGTTGCAGCGCACTATCGCTGTTGCTCTCGCTGTCTACGTCCTGCCAGGTCACGTCCCCGGTCGCATTGATGTTCGGCAGCAACCGGGAGCGAGCGATCGGCGCGTTTTCCCGCGTCGCCTCCAGCGACGCCTGCGCGGCGGCGAGTTGTGGATCATTCTGCACGGCGAGCGCATAGACCTCCAGCAGGTTCTCGGCACAGACACCCTGCATCGCCAATGCCATCGCGATCCCGGTAACCAGTGGTTTCATGCCAACGCCTCGGAGTTCACCATCGTGCGTGCATCTTAGAGGAAAGGGCCAGGTTTTGTAACGACGCCGGTCAGTCGACCGCTTCGGGCATGGGGCCGACCAGCACCGCGGGATCGAGGCGGGTCTTGAACAGGTTCATACCCCAGTGCAGGTGCGGCCCGGTGGCGCGACCGCTCGCCCCAACCTCGCCGATGACCTCGCCTCGACTCACCCGCTGCCCCTCTTCCACCAGGGCGCGCTTCATGTGCAGGTAGGCGGTCGACAAGCCGTGGCCGTGGTCGATCAACAGGGTCACGCCGGAGTAGAACATGTCCGGGTGCAGCAAGCTGACCACGCCGTCGGCCGGGGCCACGATCGGCGTGCCCGCCGGCGCCGCGATGTCGACGCCGAAGTGGGGACGCCGCGGCTCGCCGTTGAGGACCCGTTGGCTACCGTAGACGCCACTGATGCGGCCCTCGACCGGCCAGATCCACCCCGAGAGAAAATCGGTACGCGCATCGTCTCGGCGACGCGCGCGCCCGACGGCGGCCGAGTCGGCGCGGATGCGGGCCAGGTCCTCCGGCTTGGGCACCACCTTACGCTGGGGCAGACCGTCGATACGCTGGATGTCGTAATCGCGCGCGGCCACCTGCAGCTGCCGCCGCTCCGTGCGGCCGTCGGCCAACCGCACCGTCAGTTCGGCGCTGGCCGGCGCGTCACGGCCGAAGCCGAGCAGGAAATGCCCATCGTCCGAAGTCCTGACCGGCGCGCCGTCGAGGGTCACTGCCGCGCCGGGCGGCGCACGCCCCACCACCAGGGCACCCTGGGTCAATGGCCCATCCAGCACCAGCTCCACGGCCACCGCCGGCAGCGCGACGCAGCAGGCGGCCAGGACGAACAGGACTCTCGACAACATAGCGGACCTTCGACTCCAGGCGACAACCGGAACACGCGGCACAGGGTAAGCCAGCCCGCCCACGGCCTCAATAAGCCCCTGAAGCCTTCTGGTAGACTCCGGCCATGTCCGTCGCCACCCCGCTCCCGGAGGCCACCGAGTCCGCCCCGCCGCCCGTTCGCGAAAAGGCCTATACCTGGCGCGAGGTGACGGCGATGGTGATGTCGCACCGGCGCGAACTCATCGCCGCCAACGTGGTCGCCGTGCTCGGCACCGTCGTGGCGGTCCCGGTGCCGCTGCTCATTCCGCTGCTGGTGGACGAGGTGCTGCTCGGCGAGCCCGGCGCCGCGGTCGACTTCATGGACCGCATCTACCCGGCAGGCTGGCAGGGGCCGGTCGGCTACATTTTCGGCATTCTCGGGGTCACCCTGGTGCTGCGGCTGCTGAACCTGGTGTTCGGCGTGTGGCAGATGCGGGAGTTCACCCGGATCTCCAAGGACGTGATCTACCGTATCCGCCGGGCGCTGCTGTTGCGGCTGGAGCGCTTGTCCATGGCCGAGTACGAGACCCTCGGCTCGAGTACCGTGGCCTCG
>JARRQB010000003.1:0-14125 GCA_037382265.1 Gammaproteobacteria bacterium
AATACCTCGACGGCGCCCGGCCGGCGGGTTCCCGGCTGGCGCGCTACACCCATTACACCCGCTACTCCAGCCCGCAGGCCGAAGCAGCCACCGCCGCGTACGTGCGGATCGCTGCCGAGCACGGCCTGGACCCGGCCCAGATGGCGCTCGCCTTCGTGGTCGCGCAGCCGTTCACTACCAGCTGCATCATCGGGGCGACCACCACCGGGCAACTCGGCTCGAACCTCGCGAGCACCGACCTGACACTGGACAAAGAGGTGCTGGCGGCGATCGAGGCGGTGCATCGGGAACACCCGAACCCCGCACCCTGAACTCGGCGCTGCTCGCCCCGCAGCGGTGCGTCGCGCACCACCCCTGTGCGGAAATCGCCGCGACGAACGGGTTGAAACGACCGTACAGCGCCAGATCTCCGCTTCGAACGGCATGGCACGTGCCTTGCTCAAGCTAAACACGGACACTGCCGATAGGCTTTAAGCAACCCATGTACGCCGCAGCGGGCGACAGGAGGTACAGCAATGGTCTCGGAATTCGACATGACAACGGGAGCATGGGCCGAGGCCCCGCAGCCGTCGAACGCCCCCAAAGCCCCGCCGGGCTCGCCCCGGGTGGAAGCACGCCTGCTCGCGGTCGCCGAAGCCGCCCGTACCCCGCCGCGGTCGAGCCTCCCGCCGGACCTGGCTTGGGCGCCGACCGACGCCTTCCTGTCAAGGCAGTAGCAACACCGCCCGGCCCGCGCGGACTTCGACGCGCAGGGACTGCAGGCGGTCGCCGGCGCAGGGCCCACTCACGCACTAGCCGTCCTCCGGCTGGAACAGTGCGCCGTGCAGCGCGCACTGAATGAAGCTGCCGTCCGGATCGAGAAACTGGTGCGGCTGCCACTCGAGCGGCGCCCCCGTGTGCGGGCAGCGGTTCAGGTACCCGTAGACCTGACCGTCGCGGCGCACCACGAACAGCGACTCGGCGCCGAGGTCCCCCGCCGCGGGCGGGACCGCGAAACCGCGGCACCCCGGTTCGGCCAGTTCGTCGAACCCGCACAAGTCGATTGCTTTCACCCCGTCCCTCCGTCCAGTAGATCGGTCAGCCCGCGGCGGCCGCACTTCGCCCCGGCTAAGCGGCAGCCGGCGGCGAGCGCCTCCGCGAGCGTGCGCCCGCCGAGCCAGGCGTCGATCACCGCCGCGTTGAACACGTCGCCCGCGCCGAGGGTATCCAGTACCTGCGGCGGCGGGCAGGCCGCGGCATGGTGGACGGACCCGTCCGCCGAGCGCCCCCAGGCGCCGGCGTCGCCCCAACCGCACACCGCCGCGAGGCCCTGCGGCTGGTCGTGCAGGAAGGCTACCGGCTCCGCGTAGCCGAGCGCCTCGACGTAAGCACGGCCGAACATGACCAGATCGGCCCGGGTCAGCAGGGCCTCGATGCCTGGACGGGGCTTTTCCACCTCCAACGAACAGCGCGGCCCGCCGGCCGCGCGAAGGTGGCGCAGCATGGCATCGAGTTCGGGCACCGCCCGTCCCTCGAAGTGCACCCAGTCGAAATCCGCGAGCGCGATCGTGGCAAACGCCGCGGCCGGATATTCGTCCAACGCGCGGTAGTGAACGATGGTGCGTGAACCGTTAGTTCGGCTCAGGGTGACGTAGGAGGTCGGGGTCGTGCCACCGCGCTGCCGGCGCACGTGGTCGGTCGCCACGCCCAGGGCGTGCAGTTCGGCACGCACCAGCTCGGCGGCGCGGTCGTCGGCCAGCATGCCGGCCCAGCTGCAGCGGTGCCCCAGCTGCGCGAGCGCGCCCAGGGTGTTGGTCGCGTTGCCGCCGCGGCTGACACGCTGGGCCAGGGCGCGGACCTCCGCGTCCTCGGCGGGATACCCTTCGACCTCGTTCACCACGTCCAGCGTGGCGATGCCCACCCCAAGCACCCGCACTCGCAAACTCCGTTACCAAGACTGACGCGGTGTTCCGAGGCGGCAGCACGTTGCGGGCTTCAACCGCTCCCAAACAGCAACGAGAACAGCTCGCCGCGCCCGGTCAACATGAGCGCCACTTCGAGCCCGCCGAGCACCAGGATCAAGCCGACCAGCAGACCCAGCACCACGGCCGAACCGCGCCCGGTGACGACCTGGTCGGTGCTGGCCTGGCGCGGCGGCTTGACGCGTTCGTCACGCAGGCCACCGTTCACCAAGTCGTCGATGGCGTCCGCCGGGTCGACCTGACCGCGGCTCGGTCGGCTGGACGGAGGGAGCGAGAAGTTCTCGTCCTCGGAACTGAGCTGCGAGAGCGCGACCACGTTGTCCCGGCGCAGCCGCTCGACCTCGCGCGCGGCGTCCTCGAGCTGGTCTTCGACCTGCTGGCGGTTGCGCTCGGCTTCGGCCAGTTCGCGCTGGCGTTCAGCGAGGTTGTCCTTCAGCGAGGCGACCTCCTGGCGCAGCGCCTCTGCGTTCAGCGGGTCGTTTCCCGCAGCCTCGAACTCGCGCAGGCGCTCGAGCGCCTGGTCCAGTTCCGCACGCAGGTGGGCGAGGTCGCGTGCGGCCTGTTCACGCACCATGCGCAGCTCCGAATTCAGGGTCTCGGCATCCGGGTTGCCGTCGTTCTGGGCCGAGCGAATCTGCTCGACGTACTGCTCCATGACCGCGCGCAGCTCGCGGACCTCCTCGCGCGCGGCGTCGCGCTCCCCGGTCACGTCGGCCAGGTCGGCCTGCAGCTCTTCCACACGCGCGGCGGACGCTTCCGACCGGGCCTCGTCGGCGCTCGCCACCGCGGCATCGCGGGCCTGCTCGGCGGCCGCCAGCTCGTCGCGTAAGGTCTGCTCGGCCGCCTCGCGCCGCGCCAATTCCGCGCTGTGCTCGGCGTGTAGCTCCTCGAGTTGCCGGGTCAGTTCGGCGCGCTCCTCGGCGAGGTTCTGCCAATGGGCCAGTTCGCCTTCGAGCACTTGCACGCGCTCTGCCGTCGCCGCCTGCCCCTGCTCGCGCTGTTCGCGTTCGGTGGCCGCGGCGGACTCCTGTTGTTCCAGGCGCTGCGCGAGCTCGTCCAGTTCGCCACGGGCGGAGGCCAACCCGGCGGTCAGGGATTCGGTTTGCGCGGCCGACTCGGCGAGCGCCCGCTCCTTGTCCTCGAGCGCCGCACGCGCGTCCTCGAGCTGCTGCTCCAGGGCGCCGATCGCCTGTGCCCGTTCGGCCTCCTGAGCGTGCGCGGCAGCTTCAAGCTCCGCGCGTTCCGCCTCCAGGGCCGCGCTGCGCAGCCGCTCCGCCTCCGCGTCTTTCCGCGCCTCGACCACTTGCTGTTCGGCGGCCTGCAGCCGTGCGGCTTCGTCGCCCGCATCGACGCCCTCGGCCGGCGCGCCTGCCCGGAGCTCCTCGTAGTCGGCGCGCAGTTGCTCGAGTTCGAGTTGCACCTCGGTCAAGGCTTCCTTCAGTACGCCGCTTTCCTGCTCGTTGGCCTGGCGTGCGAGTTCGCGATCCTCGCGGGCCGACTGGAGTTGTTTCGCTATTTCCTCGAGCTGTTGGGTTGCCGACTCGGCCCGGTCGCGCTCCGCTATGCCCTGCGCCTCCGTCTTGCGCAATCGCGTCTTCCACTCGTCCTCGTGATCCTCGCGGGCGTCGAGTTCCGCCTGCAGGGCCTGGCGCTGCTGCTCGGCCTGCGCAAGCTGCGCGCTCAGCCGCTCGCCTTTCCCACGCAACTGGTCGCGTTCGGCGGCAAGTGCCCGGCGATCCTGCTCGACCGCCTCCATGCGCTCGCGCGCCTTGTCGATGGCATCCTTCAGCTGATGCAGGGAGGCCTGGCGTTCGGTCTCGGCGGCGACCCGCTGGGCCTCGAGCTGTTTGATCCGTTCCCGCAACATGTCGACTTCCGTCGCCGACGCATCTTCGACGGCGTCGTCCGGCTGCACCGCCGCGGCGGTCGCGTCGGCGGCCGGCACCCGTTCGGCCACGACCGAGGCGTAGCCCCCGGTCAGGACCGACACCTCGAACCCTCTTTCCGTGAGCATGAAGGCCGCCGAGGCCAGCTTGCTGCCGTCGTCGCTGATCAGGATGTAATGGCGACCGGGGTCGAGATTGTCGGTCTGGAAGCGCAGCCCGTCGAACGGGATGCTGATGCTGCCGGGCAAGTGCTCCTGCTCGTACTTTTCCTGCCGACGCAAGTCGAGCCACACGGCGCCTTCGTCGACCAACAGCCTGGCGGCATCGAAGTCGCAGCTGTTCGACAACGGGTGGTGAATGAGTTCGACGAAGTCCTGCTTGCTCAGACGCAGCAGGACGCCGTCGGTAAGCATGGTGATGGTGGAGTTGCGCGGGCTGTCGGAGAGCAGCGCCTCCTCGCCGAAGGCGCTGCCGGGTCCGAGGCGTGCGAGTTCCTGCGGCTCGCCGCCGTCGCCGGGGTCGCGGGTGACCAACGCCTTGCCGCGGTTGAGCATGTAGAAGTAGTCGCCGGGCTCGCCCTGACGGATAACCGGCTCGCCGGCGCCCACCTCGATCTGCTCTACCCGCATCATCACCTGTTGGATGTTGGCCGCCGGAATCTGCTGCATCACGCGCGAGTGCAGCAGCTGCGACATCCAGTCGTCGTTCGCGCTGTCGTCCAGGTCGTCGACCTGATAGTCGACCTTGTCCTTGTGGGCAAGCAGGTCGCTCAAGCGACGGCTGTCGACGCGCACGTAACCCACGTCCACGGTGGCCTTGGCGGTATACCTGCGCGGCAGCTGGTGGGCGACCGGAAAGCGAGCGGTATCCGAACCCGCCGCGACCTGCTCAACGTGCTTGTCGCCGGCCATCAGCGCGAGCTGGCCTTCCAGGAGGTAGACGTGCTGCTCGGTGGTGTCGCCCTCGCGGAACAGCAGCGAACCGCGCGCGGCGTGTTCGATGTGCAGGTCGGTCGTCAGTTCGCCGAAGCGCTCCTCGGACAGCGTGTGCAACGGCACCAGCGATCGCAACTTCCGAAGTTCTTTTTCGGTCAATGCCACAGACATTCCAGATTTCGCCGTGTGCAGGCGCGCCCCGTGCACCCTACGGTGGTGGCCGCACCGGAGGCTGGCCGGCCTGCTGATTACATCGGTTGCCGGCCGGTTTCCTTTACCGCAGCCACTGCGCCGATGGGCCAGCGGTCGACACAAGGGGCGCCGGACAGCGCGGTCTCCATGGCCAAAAATTCGCGTTGACGCCGTATACAAGGCGATTCTTTATATTGACACCCGCGAATCTATGCTATGTTTTCTCCGGCTTTTCCACCAAGTACAGGAGTCCAGCATGGCTGTAAAGAAAAAGGCCGCCCCGAAGACGGCCAAAGCACCGGCAGCTGCCAAGCCCGTGAAGGCGATCACCACCCGGCAGACCAAGACCCAAATCATCGCGAGCATTTCCGAGACGACCGGGCTGAGCAAGAAAGACGTGGGGGACGTTTTCAGCGCGCTCGGCGACATGGTCGAAGGCCACATGAAGAAGCGTGGCTCGGGCGAGTTCACGATTCCCGAGACCGGCGTGAAGATTCGTCGCGTCAAAAAGCCCGCCCGCAAGGCGCGCATGGGACGCAACCCGGCGACCGGCGAACCCATGAAGATTGCGGCCAAGCCGGCGCAGACCGTGGTCAAGGTCACTGCGCTCAAGGCCCTCAAAGACACGCTCGGCTGATTCGGCAAGGAAAGTCGACGAGAAAACGCCGGGCTTCGCCCGGCGTTTTCAATTATGCCGCGGCACGGGAACCCGGTCAGTGGGGAAATTGTCGCAGCGTCAGGGTGTCGCCACGCTGCACCAGCTCGAGGCGTTTCAAGAAACTCATCCCGAGCAGCACGTGATCGTCGCCTGCCATGCCGGGCAGCACGGCCGCCCGCACGTCGCGCAGTTCAATCGGACCGAGCGCGACACGGTCGAGGCGACTGCGCCAGGTCTGCACCACGCCGTTGGCCGTGCGGCTGAATCCGCTGCCCAGGCGGGGCAGGCGGAGTTTTTCGGCCAGGCTCGCCGGCACCGCCACATCGGTGGCGCCGGTATCGAGCAGGAAAGCTACCGGCCGGCCGTTGATGCTGCCGCCGGCAACGTAGTGGCCTTGAGCGTTGCGCTGCAGCACGACCTCGACCGCGCCGTCTTCGCCGACGCGGCCCGCCGGGTCCGGGTTGGGATTGAACTGCCGCGCGATCTCGCCCTCGAACAGCCACGTCAGCAGCAGTAGCACGCCGATCCAGGCGGCAATCATCATGCCGCGTCCCATGGTCCGCGTGTCGCCGCTCACATCATCTGCCGTTTGCCCGCGTCATCCGGAGCATTGGAACCTGGCCGGCGCGTCGAGTTCCGGCGGCCGCGCACGAAAAAGCCGGGACAGGCCCGGCTTTTTCGCAACCGCGAGCGCAACCCTCAGCGATAGCTACCCATCCCGCCGGGCCCCGAGCCCGGGCCGTAGCCACCCCGCGGTACGCTCTGCGTCATGCGACGAAACTCGCGACGATAGTGTGCCACCGCACTCTGGCCGTTGGCCGCCACGTCGTACACCTTCCAGCCCTCCCCGGCCTGGTAGAGGCGAAACACGATACGCGCCGGATAGGTGCCGGGGTTCATCACGGCGATGGTGGCCGACGCGGTCCGTCCGTCCTGGCCGATGCGGGTGTTGAGGAAGCGCACCTGCTGTTCGCCGAACGCGCCCAGACGGCTCGCCAGGGTGCCCAGGAACTGTTCCTTGATTTGCGTGCTCATGCGCTCGCGCTGTTCCTCGGTCATGTAGCGGTAGACACTGCCGGCTGCCACTTGGGTCATGTAGTCGAAGTCGAAGAAGGGCGCGATCTCCTTGTCCAGGAATCGCGCCAGTTCCTCGGTACCGGGCTGCTCCTCGCGCTCCATGAAGCCGATCAGCTTGTTGACGCCGTCGCGCAGCAGGTCGGCCGGGCTTTCCCCCTCGGGCTGCTCGGGCTGGACCGGCCGCACGGAGGGCGCGGGGCGGGCAGGCTGGGCTGGGCGCAGCGTCCGGCCGTAGTAGCCGGCGCTGGGGCCCGGGCCATAACCGTAGCCCGGACCGTACTGGGCCGCGGCCTGGCCGGCCGCGGCAAGGCAACCGGCGCACATCAGGGTGGCGATGATGTTGGTCCTCATGTCTTCTCCCAAGTTGGTTAACGACGCTGGCGGGCACGCCGCCCACCGTGTTGCAGCCTGCCAAGCGGCAGGCCGTAAATCAATCCGGTCGAACCCGCAGCCGCTTCCGGTTGTGAGCTTGCGGCGGATCCCCGACTGCCGTACCGACGTCGGGTCACGTCCGCGTGGGCCACGGCGTCGGCCGCGCCGGACACGGGCGGCAACCATGCCGCGCCGGCTTCGTCGAGGGTGACGCGGGACGGGTGGACCGCGTGCAACCAGCCCTCGACCGGCGCCTGGCAGGTGTCCGCGACGCCGTACTCGCCGTGGTACGTTGATCGTGGCTCGTCCGGCTCGCCGTCGGGCAGGGCGACAGCCCGGTGAGGTTCCCGAGGAATCCGATAGGCGGCCCTGCGCCGTCTATGCTGGAGCAAGGCAACGGTAGGAGCGGCATGAACGGGACCAACCCGACAGCGCGCCTGATCTACGTGCACGACCCCATGTGCAGCTGGTGCTGGGCATTCCGGCCCGCGTGCGAGCAACTGCAGGCCGGCCTGCCTGCGGCGGTCGCTTTCGAACGCCTGCTCGGCGGGCTGGCCGCCGACGACGACGCGCCCATGGCCGAGGCCATGCGCGAGCACCTGCGCCGGACGTGGCGGCGGATACAGGAACGGGTACCCGGCACGCACTTCAACTTCGACTTTTGGGAACGCTGCCGACCCAGGCGCAGTACCTGGCCGGCGTGCCGGGCGGTGATCGCCGCCCGGGCACAGGCGCCGGCACGCGAGGACGACATGATCCTCGCCATTCAGCGGGCCTACTACCTCGACGCGCGCAACCCCTCCGAAGCGTCGACCCTGGTGGAACTCGCCGGCGCACTGGGGCTCGACGCCGCGCGCTTCTCGAGCGACCTGGGGGCGCCCGCGACCGCGCGGGTACTGCAGGAGGAGATCGCCACCGCGCGCGGGCTCGGCGTCGATTCGTTCCCCAGCCTGGTGCTCGAGTACGGCGCGAGCCGCTGGCCGATCCCGGTGGACTACCGCGATGCGCGGCCGATGCTGGGACTGATCGAAACTTTGCTGGCGTGAGGCTCGCGGCTGGCAACCGATCGCTTCAGAACGGCGACGGGCTCGCCTCGTTGACCGCGGGGAGCCGTTTGGGGGCGTCAGTCGGAAAGCAGACCCTGACGGTCAATCCCCTGCCGTGCAGACCGTCGTCCAGACTGACGGCGGCGCCGTGCAGGTCGGCGATGCGTTGTACGATCGACAACCCCAGGCCGCTGCCGCTTTCGCCACCGGCCTGCGCCCCGCGGCGAAAGCGGCGGAAAATCTCTGCGCGCTGCTCGACGGCGACGCCCACGCCGTCGTCCGCGACCTCGACCCAACTGCCCGCGCGGTCGCGCCAGGTGCCGACCGTGACGACGCCGCCGCGCGGCGTGTAACGCACGGCGTTGTCAACCAGGTTACGCAACAACAGGTGCAGGGCGGTCGCGTCGCCGTGCACCAGCGCTTCGTCGCATGCGCCCATGCCGAGATCGATGTCGCGCTCGTAGGCCGGTTGACTCATCGCCGAAACCACCCCGACGGCAACATCCCGCAGGTCGACCGTCGAGTTCAACAGCGTCCTGGTTTGCTGCGCATCCGCCCGCGCCAGGACCAGCAGCTGCGCCACCGCGTGGGTGGCGCGGTCGACGCCCGCGAGCGCCTGCTCCAACGCATGACGGGGTCCCGCTTCGCGAGACTTCGCCAGCGCCACCTGCAGGTTGGTCTTCAACACTGCCAGCGGGGTGCGCAATTCATGGGCGGCATCGGCGGTGAACTGCCGCTCCCGGCGCAACGCCGACTGCACCCGGTCGAACAGTTGGTTCAACGCCCTCACCAGGGCATGGATCTCGCGCGGCGTGTCGGCGTCGTCGATGGGCGCCAGGGCATCCCCGGCCCGGCTCGAGACCTCGTCGGCGACGCGCTGGAGTGGTTTCAGCGCATGGCCCACCACCAGCCAGATGAGCAAGGCAAGGATCGGCAGGGCGAACAGCAGTGGCATCAGCGTGTTGCGCGTTATGTAGCCTACCAGTTCGGCGCGCAGCGCCTGGCGCTCTCCCACCTGGACGACGAAGCCGCTGTCCGGGTCGCTCAGCCGGTAGATGCGCCACAGTTGATGACCCAGGCGCAGATCGGAGTAACCTTCCGTCGTCAGCGGGAGGTCCGGCGCACTGCCGTCACGCAGCATCTCGGTACCGTCGGCGTAGCGGGCGACGAATGCCAGCTCGGGACCGTAGCGTCGCGGCGTGACGGCGGGGTCCACCAGTTCGAGCTCCTCCTGATCGGCGGAACTCAGGTATTCGTCGAGTATCCTGGCCAGGTGCGGATGCGCAGCCAGCTCCTCGGCCCGGAAGCCGGCGAGCACCGCGCGCGCCTGCTCGGCCATGCGCCGTTCTTCTTCCACCTCGTGCAGCAGCAGCGCCTGCAGTATCCGCGCGCTGCGCGCCAGATCGGCATCGAAGACTTCCTTCACCTCGTGCTGCGCAATCCGGTACACCGTCAGCACGGTCGCCATCCAGGCGACCACCACGGTGGAAATCAGCATCGTCAGCAGTCGCCGGCGAATCGACGGGTGCGCCTTCACTGCCGGGGGATCATGTAGCCTATGCCGCGGATGGTGCGGATGCGGTCCTTCCCCAGCTTCTTGCGCAGATGATGGATGTGCACCTCGACCGCATTGCTTTCCACACCCTCGCCCCAGCCGTAGAGGATCTGTTCCAGCCGCTCGCGCGACAACGGCGTGCCGGGACGTTCCAGCAGGGCTTCGAGAATGGCCACCGCTTTGCCAGAGAGGCCAACGTCACGCCCAGCCACGCTGACGCGGCGTGCCGCTGGATCGAATTCGAGATCGCCGTGTCGGACCAGCGCCGCGGCGCGCCCGGCGCGGCGACGCGCGATGGCGCGCAGCCGCGCGGCCAGTTCGCCGAGGTCGAACGGCTTGACCAGATAGTCGTCGGCGCCCCCGTCCAGGCCGGCAATACGGTCGTCCACCGTGTCCCGCGCGGTCAAGATCAACACCGGCAAGCCGGACTGGCGCTGGCGCAGCTCGCGCAGCACCTCAATGCCGTCCCGACCCGGCAGGCCGAGGTCCAACACCAGCAGGTCCGGCTCCTCGCCCCGCAGCGCCAGCGCGGCGAGCCGCCCGTCGCGGAGCCAGTCGACCGTGTAACCCCATTGTTCCAGCCCCGCCTGCACCGCAGAGCCGAGCAGTTCGTCGTCTTCTACCAGCAGTACCCTCAATGCCCTGCCCACCTGATCCAAGCGGCCGCGTTCCTGCGGCCGGCGCGTGCACCAGGCCTGTCAGCCCTGGCGCGCAAAACGCTCCATGACCCGATTTTGCTTGCGCAGCCCGCCGTCCACCAGCCGCGGCAGGAAACTGTTGAGTCGGGCGAAGAACTTCTCGGGAAAGCCCAGGTGCACATCGCCGGCGTCGGCCTCGATCGCGGCAACGACCCGGACGGCCACCCAGGCCGGCTCGTCCATGTGCATCTTGGTCGCCTCCGCCATGCGGTAGACGGCATCGCTGTTGAGCTTGGTCTTCACCGCGCGCGGGGCCACGTAGGTCACGCCGACACCGCTGCCTTCGAGCTCGCGGCGCAGGGCCTCGGACAGGCCGCGCAGACCGAACTTACTGGCGGAATACGCAGCGAACCACGCAAAGCCGATGCTGCCGAACGTCGAGCCGACGTTGACGATGCGCCCCCGCTTGCGCGCCAGCATATCCGGAAGCACCTCGCGGGCCAACAGCATCGGCGTCACCAGGTTCAGCTGCACGATGCGCCCCAGCAGTACCGGGTCCGCGTCGGCAAACGCGCCGAAGCTGGTCAACCCGGCGCAGTTGATTAGCAGGTCGATGCCGCCGATGTGGCGGCGCGTCTCGGCCACGGCCGCCCTGCCGGCGGCGCCGTCGAGCAAGTCGACGCAGACGGCCTGTGCCGTCCCGCCCCGTGCCCGCAGGCGCTGTGCGACGCCCTCGAGTGTCTGCCGATCGCGGCCTACCAGGGCCAGGGCGGCGCCCTTAGCGCCCAGTCTCTCGGCCAGCGCCGAACCGATCCCGCCGCTGGCACCGGTGAGTAGGACACGCGCGTTGTTCAGTTCCATTCGATTTCTCCGCATACGTCTGTGCACGCCCGACGGGCGTCGTCTCAGGCCGCCCGCGCGGCCGCGTTCAAGGCCAGCGGCAGGCTGCGAAAGACGTCGCCGTAGAGCCGGTAGAAGCGCTTCGCGCAGTGAATCACACTGGCCTGGTCGGCGCCGTCGTCCAGCCGGTTGACCAGCTTCCGGTAGAAGTCCATGTGCGAGACGTCCAGCGCGCCGTGGCTGGCGAGATAGGAAAATGCCTTGCTCGGCAGGGCCAGGTTGCGCTGCAGATTTTCCGCCGCCTCGGTCGCCAAGCTGATGCTTGTTCCCTCGAGCACCAGCACCATGCCGAGAAAGCCCACCGGGTTGCCGCGGTCGATGCCGTGGTAGGCGTAGGCCACCATCAGTTCGACCGCGATTCCCGGGATCTGATTGCGCACCCGCTCCGGATCGCCGCCGCAGGCCGCGATGTCGCTCAGAATCCACTCCTGGTGGCCTACCTCTTCGTCGACGTACTCCGCCATGGCGTCACGCAACCACTCCTTGCGGTGCGGGACCCGTGACCCGCAGGCCATCAGCAGCGGCGTGGTGTGCTTGACGTGGTGATAGGCCTGGCCCAGGAAAGCCAGGTAGCTGTCCAGCGACAGCTCGCCTTTGCGGCCGTGCTGGACGAACGGAATCGACAGCAGGTCGCTGCGCTGCGCCTCGGTCGCCGCCCGCAGGCGGTCGAAGAAGTCGGTCATGGTGTTCAGGCCTCGCGGTAGAGTGATTGAATGATCGGGTGGTAGCGTCGTGCCAACGCCTCGCGGCGAATCCGGCCGTTGGCGGTCAACAGGCCGTTCGCCGGTGCGAAAGGGTCGGCGGCCGCCGCCCAGCGCGCGACCCGCGCATAGTCCGGCAGGCTTCGGTTGGCGCGCGCAATCGCGGCCGCCACGTCGCCGGATTCGGCCCAGGGCGCGGGCACGACCACGGCGACGTTGTAGGGCCGCGCCTCGCCGAACACGGCCGCCTGCGCGATCGCCGGCTCCAGCGACAGCTCGCGCTCCACCCATTCGGGCGCAACATTGCGCCCGTAGGAGGTGATGAACACGTCGCGTAGCCGCCCGTGCAGGTAGAGATAGCCGTCGGCGTCGAGCTCGCCGAGATCGCCGGTGGGCCATTCGTCGGCGGCTGACGCTTGCTCGGCGAGGTAGCCGGCGCAGGACGCGCCGCCGACCATGATCAGGCCGTCGTCGGCGATCCGCAGACGAACGTGCGGGAGCGGTTTGCCCACGCTGCCCGGCCGGTGCGCCGCTGGCCCGTTGAGGGAGACTACGGAGGCGCACTCGGACAGGCCGTAGCCCTCGAACACCGGCAATTCCAGCTCGGCGGCGCGCCGCAACAAGCGTGGCGACACCGCAGCCCCGCCGAGCGCGGCGAAGCGCAGCTTCAGGCGGACGTCGGGGTTCGCTTCCAGTGTCTCCACCAACCCCAGCAGGAGTTGCGGCGTCAGGATCGTCGTGGTCGCACCCACCTCGGCGAGCGCCGCCACCATGCGCGACGGCTCCGACCGCGAAGACCCCCCCATGCCGACGTCGCGCGCCGGCAGCAGCACGCTGGTCGCACCGACCCACAACGGCAGGTACACACCGCCGACGTTCTCCAGCAGTACGGCCAGCGGCATCAGGGACAGGTGCCGATCTGCCGAGTCCATTTCGGTGACCGCCGCCAGCGAGGTCACCACCCGGTGCATCTGCCCCCAGGACAGCGTGACGCCCTTGGGGGCACCGGTGGTGCCCGAGGTAAAGGTGATCTTGTGCACCCCTGCCGGCGGCGCCGATCCATCGGCGGGCGTCGCTTGCCGCATGGCGACGGCCGTCAACGCCCCGCCGGCAAGTTCGAGCGGCGTTTCGCCCGCATCCAACAGGGTGCCAAGGCGTCCGCGGAGGCGTCGCGCGTCGTCGCTGATAATCAGCTGCACGCCCGCCTGTCGCAACGCGTGGCGCAGCTGTTCGGGCGAGAAGAACGGCGGCAGCGGCACCACGCAGATGTCCAGTTGCAGCGCCGCGATATCGAGGGCGACCCAGGCCGGACCGTTCGCCAGATCGAGCGCGACGACGCCCGCCCCGGCTTCCCACAGCGCCAGGGTGGCGGCTTCGACCTCGGCGGCCAGCCCGGCGTAGCTCAGGCTGCCGCCCCTCCAGGCAAGCGCGGTCTGCTGCGGCCGAACGACGGCGTGCCGGTGGATCCTGTCGAGCAGGTTCACGCCGCCCGCCGCCCCGCCTGCAAAGCGTGGCACCACAGCGCGCTGAGGGCACAGTCGCGTTCGAACAGCGCCGCCAGGACCTGGTGGCTCTGCGCCACGTTGGCCGCCATCACGCGCGGGCGCTGCTCGTAGTAGCGTCCCCAACGGGCGCGTTCGTCCGCGCTGAGGCGGGCGGGGTCGGCGGCCGCCAGATCGATCAATGCGACCTCCAGGCGGCGGAACGCGTTCTGCAGCTCGGGACCACAGGTAAAGACGGCCCAGGCGGCGCCTGCCGCGTGCAGGTAGGCGGTCAACGCGGTGATCAGCCAGCGTCCGCCGCCGGCGGCGCCGACAGCGAAATTGCCGACCTCGACCAGCGAAGCGCGGGCCGCGGCGGAGCCGGCAGCCGCGCTCAGCAGCTGCTCGACCGGACGGTCGAGATACTGTTCCAGGAACAGCGGGCGCCGGTCGGCACTGCGTAGGCCGAGCACCGCCAGCAGGCTCCCCCGTGCGCTGCGCAGGGTCATCAGCGTCGGCATGAAGTGCACGACGCTGGCCATGTAGGCGGCATGGAATGCGGTGCGAACGAAGCCTTCGGCTTCGGCCCGCCGCTCGGCCGCTGCAGGTTCCAGCCTAACCAGCGTCGGTACCTCAGTGATCCGCTTGCGTCTGCCTGAACCTGTCATCTCCGAAGACCTCTGTCCCGCGATGGCTGGGCAGTCTGGGGTGCAATGCTTAAGC
>JARRQB010000004.1:0-14770 GCA_037382265.1 Gammaproteobacteria bacterium
GGTCGACGAGCTCAAGATCGACCGCGGCTTCGTCGCCGAGATGCTCGACAGCCCGCGCAGCGAGGCGATCGTGCGCGCCACCATAGACCTGGCGCACGACCTCGGCCTGAAGGTCGTGGCCGAGGGGGTGGAGCGGGAGGAGCAGGTCCGCGCCCTACAGGCGCTGGGCTGCGACAGTCTGCAGGGACACGCATTGGGGCGTCCGCTGGACGACGAGCACCTGATCGGCGCGGGGCGCGGCGGATGAGCCCCCGTCGGCGCGCCGCACTGGCCCTGGGACTCGCCGGCGCGCTCGGGGCCGTGACCTTCGGGGTGGCGCGGCTGTGGCCGGAACTGTTTCCGGACACCCAGCGGCTGGAACCCGATGCGGGCTGCGACCTGCGCCAGGGCCCGTGCACACGGACCCTGCCGGGCGGCGGGCTCATGAGCTTCTCGATCAGGCCGACGTGGCTGCCGCTAATGGACCCGCTCACCCTGGAGGTCGCGCTGACCGGCGCGTCGGTTGACGGCGTGCAGGTCGACATCGTCGGCCGCAACATGGACATGGGGATCAACCGCACGCGGCTCGAGCCCGCCGGCGAGGGTCGCTGGACGGGCAGCACCGTGCTGCCGGTCTGCAGCCGGCAGCGCATGGACTGGGAGGCGGCCGTGTGGCTGGAGCGCGGGGACGACATCCTCGCAGTGCCGCACCGCTTCGAGACGCGGCGCTGAGGGTCGGCCCGATTGACGGGCGGGCCGGCGTTCGGGTATAAACGTCGGCCTTTACGAGCGACCCGGCCTTGCGTTGGGGCAGTCGTCCGACGGCAACACCAAATTTGGCAGCTTTTCCGGCTATTTCGCCTTAAGGAGTATCGATCCATGAACAAGCTTGTGTCTTCCATCGCCGCGATGATCCTTGCCGGTGGCGCCGGCGCCGCGCTGGCCGGCGACGCCGCTGCGGGCAAGACGGTCTACGATTCCAAGGGCTGCGCCGGTTGCCACGGCGCCAACGCCATCAGCGCCGTGCCCATGTACCCGAACCTGGCCGGTCAAAAGGCCCAGTACGTGGTGCTCGCGCTCAAGGCCTACAAAGCGGGTGAGCGCAACAGTGCCAACGCCGCGGCCATGAAACCGATGGCTGCCATGTTGTCCGATGCGGACATCGACAACGTCTCGGCTTACCTGGAAAGCCTGAAGTAAGGCGCCCCGGCGCTGGGCGTCCCCGGGTCGGGGACGACTTTCGTTTGCCCAGGTAATTCAGTATTTAATAATGTAGTTGGTAGCTCTTATGACCAAGATCGCTCTGCTGCTCCCCCTCGCCTTGCTGTTGACGGCCCCGCTCAGCCACGCCGCCGGTGATGCGGCAGCCGGCAAGGCCAAGTCGGCTGCCTGTGCGGGCTGCCACGGTGCCGATGGCAACAGCGTCAACCCCGAGTGGCCCAAGCTGGCCGGCCAGCACGCCGACTACCTTTATAAGCAGCTCACCGAGTTCAAGAGCGGCGCGCGCCAGAATGCCCTGATGGCAGGCCAGGTGGCGGCGCTGAATGAGCAGGACATGGCCGACCTGGCCGCCTACTACGCCAGCCTCGATGGCAGCGTGGGCGAGGCCGATCCGACGCAGGTCGATTTGGGCGAGACGATCTACCGCGCCGGCAACCCGAGCAACGGCGTTTCCGCCTGCGCCGCCTGTCACGGTCCCACGGGGACCGGCAACCCGATGGCCAAGTTTCCCAGTCTGAGTGGGCAGCATGCCACCTACAGCAGCAACCAGCTCAAGGCCTTCCGCGGCATGCAGCGGGCCAACGACCCCGGTCAGATGATGCGCAACGTCGCCGCCAAGTTGACCGATGCCGAGATCGAGGCCGTCGCCCAATACATGCAAGGCCTGCACTGAACGCGGGAACCCCGCGCCAGCGACAGAGTCGGAACAGAGGGCGGCGCGAGTCGCCCGCCGTCGTTGGGCACACGTTGCACGGGACCGACGAACCGGCAAGAATGCCAGC
Organism: Gammaproteobacteria bacterium; assembly: GCA_037382265.1. Classification (GTDB taxonomy): domain Bacteria; phylum Pseudomonadota; class Gammaproteobacteria; order Chromatiales; family Chromatiaceae; genus JARRQB01. Next base: position 1,983 of record JARRQB010000004.1, read on the forward strand.
CATTCGGCGCCGGCCCACCGGCGCGGCTTACCGGCCCCGGCCCGACGCCCACTCTGGCCTGTCGTTGGAGACGATCATGAAGAAGCTCAACAGCTGGACCCTTTTGGTGCTCGCCTGCCTGGTTCAAGGCGTGGCGGCGGACGACATCGACTGGCAGTCCGGTCTGCACTACCACGCCATCTCACCCGCCCCCGCACCCGCTGCCGCCGATGCTCCGATCGAAGTGGTGGAATTTTTCTGGTACGGCTGCCCCCACTGTTACCAGTTCGAGCCCTTCGTCGAGCGCTGGCTTGAGACCAAGCCCGCCGACGTCGTCTTCACCCAGGTTCCGGTCATGTTCGGTGGCCCCGCCGATCTCCACGCCCAGGCCTTTTACGCCCTGGAGGTGATGTGCGAGCGCGAGCGGGTGCACGAGGCACTGTTTCGCGCCATGCATGACCAAAAGCTCAAGCTGGCCACGCGCGGTGAACTCGAGACCTGGCTGGGCAAACAGGGCGTGGACGTGGAGGCCTTCCGCGCGGCCATGGATTCGTTCGCGGTGAATGCCAAGGTGAACCGTGCCCGGGCGCTGATGCGCCGCTACGGCGTGCGCAGCGTGCCCGTGGTGGTGGTCGACGGCCGCTACCGCAGCGGCAGCGGTTTTCAGGGCTACGAGGGCATCCTCGCGGTCACGGACTATCTCGTGGACAAGGTCAGGGTACAACGCGCCGCCGCGGGCCCAGGGGCGGAGTGAATCGGCGGGCACCGCCAGCGTGAGCCGGGCTCCCGACGACGTCCTACCGGCCGATCCGGGCTTGCCGCGGCGTCTGCGGTTGCTGAGTTACAACGTGCAAGTGGGTGTCGACACCCGCCACTACGGCGAATACGTCACCAAGGGGTGGCGCCACCTGCTGCCGCACCGCGAACGCCTGCAGAACCTCAACCGCATCGCCGACATGTTGGCCTCCTACGACATGGTCGGACTGCAGGAGGTGGACGCGGGCAGTCTGCGCAGCGGCTTCGTCGACATGACCGAGTATCTCGCCCACAGGGGCGGGTTTCCGCACTGGTACCGCCAGGTGAACCGCAACATCGGGATGCTGGCGCAGCACAGCAACGGTTTCCTCACCCACGTTCAACCGCACCGCGTCAGCCACCACCGGCTGCCGGCCGGACCGGGGCGTGGCGCCAGCCTGTTCGAATTCGGCGACGACACCAAGGCGCTTCGGGTGTGTTCGCTGCACTTGGCGCTGGGGCGTCGCGCCCGGGCCCGCCAGCTGGCTTACGTCGGCGACCTGGTGCGAAACTTCGAAAGCCTGGTGGTGATGGGCGACCTCAATGCGGGCAGTGACGCGCCGGAACTGCGCGAGTTCATCGCCCGGGCGGGCCTGCGCGAGCCGGCTTGCGACCAGGCGACCTTCCCGAGCTGGCGCCCGATCCGCAAGATCGACCACATCCTGGTCTCGGAAGCGCTGGTGGTGCACGACGCCCGCGTTCTGGACTACCCCCTGTCCGATCACCTCCCGATCAGCGTCGACCTCGAACTGAGCGAAGCCGTACGCCAAGCGGCTTGATCACGCCGCCCAGGCGTAGTCCCAGGTCGTGCCGGTGGCCTCCGCAAGCGCCGTGAGCAGGCGGTCGCTGGGCACCCCTTCCGAGGGGAACACTTGCCGGACCACGATCAGCAGGCGGCCGAAGGCCGCCTGGCGCCGCCAGCGCCACCGCTCGACGGTCGCCGCTTGACCGCAGGCCGGACACGGCCAGGCCGAGCCGGCCTGCCAGGCTTCTTGCATGGCCTGCCAGGCGCGCAGGCGCGCGTTGCAGTGCGGGCAGCGCGGGCCCGCGGTGTGGGGGCCGGTGTACATACGCGCCGCACGGTAGGGGCCCAGTAGTTCCAGGTGGCAGAAATCGCGGCTGCCCGGCGCCGGCGGGGTGAACACCAGGTGGGGCGAGCAGCCAGCAAAGGTGACCAGCTGCAGAAAGGCCTGCCCGACCGCGAAGCCCCCGCCCGTGAGCGGACCGGCGATGCAGCCCAGCTCGCCGAGCACTTCGCGGACGGCGCGGCGCGGGGGCGGAGCGGCGTGCGGCTGCGCGGGGAACAGATAGAGCGAGTTGCTCATCGGGGCGGGGCGGGACCGGGGCTGGCGTGAGGTTATGCAATAATATAACAGTGCCAAGCGGGGCGGGCGGATGAACGCGGCAATCGAAGTCGAGGACTTGAGCTTCTCCTACGGCGGGCCGCGCGTGCTCGAGGCCGTCTCCCTGCAGGTGCCCGAGGGCGAGTTCATCGGCATGGTGGGACCAAACGCCGGTGGCAAGAGCACCCTGCTGAAGTTGATGTTGGGTCTGCTGGAGCCGCAGGGCGGGCGGATTCGAATCCTCGGTCGACCGCCCGACCGCGGCCGGCGCCTTATCGGCTACGTGCCGCAATACCCCGTGTTCCGGCGCGATTTCCCGATCACCGTCGAGCAGGTGGTCCTGACCGGTCGGCTCGGCCACGGCCCGACGCTCGGTGGCTGGCGACGTGCCGACCGGTTGGCTGACCGGGTGGCGATGGGCGAGGCCGAGGTGGCAGCGCTCGCCGCCCGGCGTATCGAGACCCTGTCGGGTGGGCAACTGCAGCGCGTGCTGCTGGCGCGCGCGCTGGTCGGCGAGCCGCGCATCCTGTTCCTCGACGAGCCGACGGCGAACATCGACATGCGGGTGGAGAGCGATATCTTCGATTTACTCAAGGCGCTGAACGCCCGTATGACCATTGTCGTGGTTTCGCACGACGTCGCCTTCATCTCCCGCTACGTAACCAGGGTCGCCTGTCTGAATCGCACCCTGATGTGTCACCGCACCGAGGAGATCGACGGCAAGACCATTCGCGCGCTGTACGACGTGGACGTGCGCCAGGTGGCGCACCACCACTGAGTCGGGGCGCGCGGCGTGGATTTCGTAGCTGCCGTCGGCGCATACGGGTTTCTCCAGCACGCTCTGCTGGCGGGGCTGTTGGCCAGCCTGGGTTGCGGGGTGATCGGCCCTTACGTGGTGGTCAAGCGCATCGGTTTCCTGGCGGGGGGCATTGCCCACTCGGTACTCGGCGGCGTCGGCGCGGCCCTGTACTACGGGGCGGACCCGCTGCTCGGCGCGCTCGCGGCCGCTATCCTGGCGGCGCTGTTGATCGGCTGGGTCAAACGCAACTGGCGCACCCAGGAGGACACCCTGATCGGTGCGCTCTGGGCGATCGGCATGGCGGCCGGCGTGCTGTTCATGGCGCGTACGCCCGGCTACGGCACGGACCTGATGAGCTACCTGTTCGGCAACATCCTGCTGGTGCCGGAGCGAGAGCTGTGGTTCATGGCGGCGCTGGACCTGGTGCTGCTGCTAATCGCCTGGCTGTTCCACCGCCAGTTTCTGGCGGTGGCCTTCGACGAGGAGTTCGCGGAACTACGCGGCGTGCCGGTCACCGCGTTCTACCTGTTGTTGTTGTGCCTGGTCGCGGTGACCGTGGTGCTGCTGATCCAGGTGGTCGGGCTGATCCTGGTGATCGCGCTGCTGACGCTGCCGGCCGCGATCGCGAGCCACTACGTCCACACCCTCGGCAGGATGATGGTGCTGGCGACCCTGGCCGGCGCGGCGTTCGCCGTGGGCGGTCTGACCCTCGCCTTTCAATACGACCTGCCGGGCGGGGCCACCATCGTGCTTTTGACCGGCGCGGGCTATGTGGTCGCATCGCTGGCGGCAGGCCGGCTGGCGCGCTGGCGGGCACGGCGCAGCACCGCCGTGGCAGCGGGGCGGCCGCGGTGAGTGCGGCCGAACCGGCGGGCGTGGAGCGCGAATTGCGCCAGGCGGAGACCCTGTGCCAGCGTCGCGGGGTGCGCCTGACCGCCCAGCGCCGGCGGGTGTTGCGCGCGGTGTGCGGGGCCGGCCGGCCGGTCGGCGCATACGACATCCTCGCGGCACTGCGCGCCGAGCTGCCGCGGGTGGCGCCGCCGACCGTCTACCGGGCGCTCGAGTTCTTGCAGCGGCAGGGATTGGTGCACAAGCTCCAGACCCTGCACGCCTACGTCGGCTGTGCCCACCCGGACCATCCGCACGCCAGCCAGTTCCTGATCTGCACCGACTGCGGCGAGGTCGAGGAAATCGCCGACGCGGCCATCGCCGACAGCCTGGGTCAGGCGGCGGCCGCCTCCGGCTTCCGGCCGACACACGGTGTGGTGGAGCTCACGGGGACATGCGCGGACTGCGCCGCGCACCGGAACGGGCGGTGAAGCGTCTCCTCATCGCCCTCGTGCGCGGCTACCAGCTGCTCATCAGTCCGGTGCTCGGCAACAACTGCCGCTACCTGCCGAGTTGCTCGGCGTACACCATCGAGGCGATGCAGAAGTGGGGCCCGTGGCGGGGCCTGGTCATGGGCATCAAGCGGGTCGCCCGCTGCCACCCGTTCCACGAGGGCGGCTACGACCCGGTACCGGATCCCGATCATGACAGAAAAGACAGGGTCTAGGGCCAAGGGCCGAGGGCTAGAATTTTTACCGTGTATTGCTGGTTGCTGCACTCATGTTGGAGTCTCTACACAATTCCCTGGATCTGACCCTGGCCGCGGCGCCGTCAGCCTGGTGGCAGGCCTGGGGCTGGACGCCGTGGCGGGCCTGACCGACTGGTCGCCTCTGCACGCGATCGGCCGCCAGGTCGACGGTCAGGACCCGTCGGCCTCCGGGCTCGCCTGGGCGAGCCTCGCCGTGCTGGCTACGGCGTCCGCCCGTCTGGCGCGCGCGCGCCAGGGTTGCGACGACGCCTGCAGCGGCGAGTGACCATGACCACGCTGCCCGACGCCTTGCGCACCACAGCGGCCTATCGCGCCGCCTTCACGGCCGGTTTGGGCGAGATGCTCGCCCACGCCGAACTCGGTTCCTTCATTCTGGTGTTCGCGAACGCGTCCTTCGACGCGGACATCTACCGTGAACTGCGTCCGCGCCTGCTGGCGCGCTTCGAGGAACATGCCGCCGCGCTGCGCCGGAGCCTGCGCGAAGGCCATGCCCTGCGGCAGGCGCCCGACGACCTGCTGGTCTTCCTCAAGCTCATGGCGGTCGGCCTCGATGCGCTCGAGGCCACCCGGTTTCGTCGCGCGGGCCCGTGGGAGCTGCAATTCAACCAGCTGCGCTCGTTCCGGCCGCCCCGCATGGCGCATACGCCGGTCAGCGAACTGCGGCAGCCCTTCGATCCGGAAGCCTTTCACTTCAACAAGTTGTTTCTGCGCAAGGAGGTGTTGTGGGAGGGCGAGCTACTGGAAGTCCCCTGCCGGCTGCTCTACAACAAGTTTCCGTTCGCCGACCTGCACGGCCTGCTGGTGGTGGCACCCGACGAGGAGCGATCGCAGTTTCTCGCCGAGCCGGACCACTTCTACCTGTGCGAACTGGCGCGCGAGCTCGGGCGGGGCATGCCCGGCATGGGCTTCGGGTATAACGCCTACGGCGCCTACGCCTCGGTCAATCACCAGCACTTCCAGCTGTACGTGCGCGAGGCCGAGCGCGGCCTGGGGCTGACGTTCCCGATCGAGGATAGGCGCTGGACCCACAACGGGGGCGCGGAGGCCTACCCGCTGCGGGTACGCCGCTTTGGCGATGCCGAGACGTCGTGGGAGCACATCGACGCGTTGCACCGTCGCGGCGTGGCCTACAACCTGTTGTATCGCCCGCACGCGGTCTACGTCACCAGCCGCGCCTTCCAGGGCAGTTATCGGCATGCGGCCTGGACCTCCGGCTTTGCCTGGTCCGAGGTCGCGGGTGCCTTCACCACGTTTAACGCCGACGACTTCGAAGCACTGGACGACGCGCGCATACGCGACGAATTCAGAAGCCTCAGCTAGGCGCGACCGCGCGGCGTCTTGGGCCTGGCGCTCGATCAGCCGTTCCGCGACCCCGCGCTTTCCAGGGCGGCGATGCGCTCCTGCAGCGGGGGGTGAGTCATGAACAGCTTCTGCACCCGGCCGCCGACGATGCCGAAGGCGGCCATCTCGTCGGGCAGAGGCTGGGGATCATGGGCCTGCTGCAGGCGGCGCAGGGCAGCGATCATTTTGGCGCGGCCGGCGAGCCGAGCGCCGCCGGCGTCGGCTCGGTATTCGCGCCGGCGGGAGAACCACATCACGATGATCATGGCGAGGACGCCAAGCACCAGTTCGGCCACGATGGAGGTGATCCAGAAAGCCGGGCCGTGACCGCGTTCGGTCTTGAACACCAGCCGGTCCACCATGTGGCCGATGACGCGGGACAGGAAGATCACGAAGGTGTTCACCACGCCCTGGATCAGCGCCAGAGTGACCATGTCGCCGTTGGCAACATGGCTGACCTCGTGCGCGAGCACGGCCTCGACCTCGTCGCGGTTCATCCGCTCCAGCAGGCCGGTGCTCACCGCGACCAGGGCGTCGTTGCGGTTCCAGCCGGTAGCGAAGGCGTTGGGCGAGTCTTGGCCGAAGATGCCGATCTCGGGCATGCGTATGCCGGCCTGCTGGGCCTGGCGCGCCACGGTGTCGACCAGCCAACGCTGGGCTTCGCTGCTGGGCTGCTCGATCAGCTGCACTCCCATCGAACGCTTCGCCATCCACTTCGACAGGAACAGCGAGATGATCGAGCCCGAGAAGCCGATGACCGCTGAAAAGACCAGCAGGGCCTCGAGGTTGAGGTCGACGTTGTTCTCCGCCAGCAGGCTCTCGATGCCGAGCAGCCGGAAGGTCACGCTGATCAGCGCGAGGATGGCGATGTTGGTGCCGAGGAAAAGTAGGATGCGTTGCATGCGGGGCGCTCCGAGGCCGCAGATCACGGCGGAGAAATTAGGGCTCGGGCGGCTCGAAATCAAGAGCAGTCGGTTCGCTCCCGGACACCCGCCACCAGCGGACCGGCATTGCCGATGGCGGTGGTTTCGGCGAATATTCGGTCGTCATCACCCCGGCGTCGCGCGCGGCGCCGGCCGCTTGGGAGTCCAGCTTAGACCGTGCGCTACAACGCCGAAGCCCTGGGGCCAGTTTACAGCCAGACGGACGGGCTGCACTTCATGCTGAACTTCACCGTGGCCTTGGGACTGGTGATCGGCGTCGTCCTGTTGTGGCTCGGATGGCGCGGCCGGGTACTCTGGCTGCAGGTCTGGAGCGTGGGGCTGGTGGTCGCGAGCCTGGCCTACCTGGGTGCGGCGGCGCTGGGCCTGACCCGTTGACAGCCGGTCAGACGGCTTGGGCGAATACCTGGTACATGGCGTTCAGCACGTCCTCCGAGGCCTGTTCGACCAGCTCCCGTGTGCGCTCGGGCGTCACTTCGAGCAGCTCCCAAACCCTGGGGTGGACGTGCGCGAGCACCTCCTCGGGCGGCAGGCCGGTGTCCACGCCGAGGGCAAACCGGGCGGCGAGGTGCACGATGGCGACGTTGGTCGCCTGCTCGCCCGCCTGGCCCGGCTGCATGAGGTGGTCGAAGCTCGCGATCATGCCGGCCGGCAGGCGCCAGCTGCGCGTCAGTGCGCCGCCGAGTGCGACGGCGTCGCAGCCGATCAGGTCGCGTTCACGGCGCAGCAGCAACGCCAGGTCGCCGGCGCCGTCGGCGAGCGCCCGCCGGCACTCCGCGGGAAACCGGTGGTAGAGCACCAGGTGGCCGATATCGAGCAGCAAGCCGCGGATGAACAGTCCCTCGGTGTCCTTGGCTTGGTTGGCGGCGCCGATCTCCTTCGCAATGAAGCCGCGGTAGACGCTGCGGTACCAGAAGTCCTTGATGTCTATCAGATCGTTCGGGAGGTCGGCGAAGGCCTGGGCCACGCTGGCGGCGACCACCAGTTCGTGGATCTGGCGCAGGCCGAGGACGCTGACCGCCCGACTGAGGGTTTCGATCTTCGACGGAAAGTTGTACAGCGCGCTGTTGGCGATGCGCAGCAGGCGGGCCGTCAGTGCCGGGTCCAGGGTGATCACCCTGGCGACGTCGTTCATGGAGGAGTCGGGCTCTTCCATGACCTGCTGCAGCCGCAGGTAGATCTCGGGTAGCGAAATGAGCGCACGCGAGTCCTCGACGAGTTCGCTCATCGTGGTGCGGGGGAAGTCCGCCACGGGTTCGAATGTCGACATGCGCCGCCGCCGGTTGCTCGGGTTGGTGTCGATGCGAGCGGCCCGGCAGGAGGAAACTTGAGCGAACTGTCCGCGGCATGGCGTGCCGCGGAGGCCTTTGCCCTTGGCAGCCCGGTCAGCGCGGTGACCACCCTGGGGGAGGGGCTGATCAACCGAACCTACGAGGTCGCCACCGCCCGCGGGCCGCGCTTCGTCGTGCAGCGGCTCAACGAGGCCGTATTTCCCTCGCCGGAGCCGTTGATGGCGAATATCCGCAAGGTGACTCGTCACCTCGCGCGGCGCGGCGACCGCTCGGCGCTCAGTCTGGTCGAAACGCCGGACGGTGCCAGCTGGCACCGCGGCGGCGACGGCGGGGCCTGGCGCTGCTATCGTCTCGTCGAGCACGCGCGCGCCTGGTCGCGGGTGCCGGACCGCGCCACAGCGCGCCGCGCCGCCGCGGCCTTCGGTCGCTTCGTGGCCGATCTCGCCGACCTGCCGGCGGCGGAACTGCACGCGGTGCTACCCGGCTTCCACGACACCCCCGCCCGGCTGGCCGCACTCGAACGCGCCGTGGTCGAAGACGCCTGCGGGCGGGCCGCCGGGCTGCAGCGCGAACTGGAACAGATTCGTCGGCGCGCGGCGTTCGCCGGGCTGCTGGAGCGGGCACTCCACGGCGGCGAACTGCCGCTGCGCGTGGTGCACAACGACACCAAGCTCAGCAACGTGCTGTTTCACCGCGACACCAACCAGGTGCTGTGCGTGGTGGACCTCGACACCGTCATGCCCGGCCTGCTGGCGCACGATTTCGGCGACATGGTGCGCAGCGCCGCCGCCGTCGGCCGAGGCACGGAGCTCGCGCTCGACGCCGCGTTGTTCGAAGTCCTGGCGGAGGGCTATCTCCAGGGTCTCGGACCGCGCCTCAGCGCCGCCGAGGCGCACTACCTGGCCGACGCCCCCGCCGTGCTGGCGCTGGAACTGGCCGCCCGGTTTCTCACCGATCATCTGCAAGGCGACCGCCAGTTCCGCATCGGCCGCCCGAACGAGAACCTGGAGCGGGCGCGCGGCAGGCTGGCCCTGCTGGCCAGCATGGAGCGCCAGCGTGCGGCGCTGCGGCAAGTGCTCGAGCGCGTGGTGCGGGCGCGAACGCGCACGGCCCGGTAGCGGCCGGCCGGCGTCCACGCGGCAGGCCCGCACGGTTGCGACCCGGCAAAAATCGGGTAAGGTGCGGTTCCATGAACACGGTGCTGATCACTGGGGCGAACCGCGGGCTCGGGCTGGAGTGGGTGCGGCAACTGGCGGCCGACGACTGGCGGGTGTACGCGACCTGCCGCCACCCCGCCGAGGCCGACGAGCTCAACGCGCTGGCCGCCGCCAACGCGCGCGTCAGCGTGCACGGTCTCGACGTCACCGACGGCGCCCAGGTCAGCGGGCTCGCGGCCGGCCTGTCGGACGTGACCGTCGACCTGCTCGTGAACAACGCCGGCGTGTACTTCGAACGCTGGGGCAAAGACGTCATCGGCAGCATCGACTACGGTGACTGGGAGGAGACTTTTCGGGTCAACGTGCTCGGTGCGGTACGCGTCACCGAGGCACTGGTCGAGTCGCTGGCGCGCAGCGAACACGCCTTGGTGGTCGCGGTATCCAGCCACATGGGCTGCATCGGTGACATCTCCAGCCCCAACGACTACGCCTATCGCTCCAGCAAGGCGGCCATGAATGCGGCCTTCCGCGGTTTGGCCTACGAGCTCGCCCAGCGACAGATCGGCGTCCTGCTGCTGCACCCGGGCTGGGTGGCGACCCGCATGGGCGGTTCCGGCGCCCCGGTGGGCGTGGCCGAGAGCGTGGCCGGCATGCGGCAGCAGATCCGCCGCTTCGAGCCGGGGCTGTCCGGGCGTTTTTTCAATTTCGACGGCCGCGAACACCCCTGGGGAGGTCTAACCCGGATCGTCGTAGCTGACGGAGACCAGCCGGTAGCGCCGCACGCCCTCGGGTGCACGCACCCGCACTTCCTCGTCCACGACGCGCTGCAGCAGAGCCCTCGCCATGGGCGAGTCGACGCTGATCCAGCGGCGCTTCGGGTCGAACTCGTCCGCCCCGACGATGCGGTAGGTAGCGATTGACCCTTGTGTGTCCTCCAGCGTCGCCCAGGCGCCGAAGAACACCCGTGCGGCGTCGTCCGGCACGCTGTCGACCACCTGCAGTTCCGGCAGGCGCTTCTGCAGGTAGCGGATGCGCCGGTCGAGTTCGCGCAGCTGCTTCTTGCGGTAGACGTACTCGGCATTTTCCGAGCGGTCGCCCTCGGCGGCGGCCGCGGCCAGCGCGGCGACCACCTCCCGCCGGGTGACCCAGGTGGTTCCGAGTTCCGCTTGCAGGCGACGAAAGCCTGCGGCGGTTATGTGGGGCGAACGGCGCGACGGCGGGACGGGTGGTTTTGGCACGGGCGTCGTCTCTGGACCTTGGGCGATGGTGGCCCATGGTAACCGTCCGGGCGGCCCCTTGCGGGGCTGCCGGGCTGTGATTCAATGGGGTGCATGATCCGGCCCGATTACACCGACCTGGGCATCGTCAATTTGATGGCCTCGCTGCGCGCCGGGCTGGCGGCGGGCCGGCGTTCGTATGGTGCGGGGGGGTATTCCTACCCGGTCTGCAGCGCCCTGCCGCCCGAGCGGGTACGCGACCACCCCAAAGTGTTCCTGGTGGTGATCGACGGCCTCGGCTTCGACTACCTCAGGCGGCAGACGGGTGCGCCCTGGCTGAACGCCCACCTTGCCGCCGCCCTCTCCTCGGTCTACCCGCCGACCACCACCTCGGCCATTACCACGTTCCTCACCGGCGAGGCGCCGCTGCAGCACGGCATGCTGGGCTGGTTTCAGCGCTTCGCCGAGTTCTCGCAGGTGTTCGCCGTGCTGACCGGCCAGGCGCGTGGCGGCGGGGCCCCGCTCGCCGAACGGGCCGGCGACCTGCGTCGGTTGCTGGGTCACGTGGCGTTCGGCGAGCGCATCGGTGTCCGGTCGCACGTCGTCGCGCCCGCGCACATCGCCGGCTCGCCCTACAACCTGGCCCACCTGGGCCCCGCCGAGCTGCACCCGTTCGAGGGGCTTGACGCAGGCGTGGCGGCCTGCACCCGGCTGGCGCGCCGCCCCGGGCGGGCCTACGTCTACGTCTACTGGCACGGCTTGGACGCGACGCGCTGGGCCACGAGGCGGGGATGCAGAGCCTGGCGGCGGTCGGGCACCTGGCGGCCATCGATGCCGCGCTCGCGCGGCTGGCCGACGCGCTCCGCGGCAGCGGCAGCCTGCTGCTCGTGACGGCCGATCACGGCCACGTCGATACCGACCCGGCAGACCGCCTGACCCTGAACGATTACCCCGAGTTGACCGAGTGTCTGGACGGGCCGGTCAGCGGCGAGCCGCGTACCGTGTACTGCCACCTCAAGTCCGGCAGGGCCCGGCGCTTCGAGGGTGTGGTCGAGGCCGTGCTGGGTGGCGCCGTGGAACTCCAGCGGCCGGAGGATCTGCTGGCGCAGGGCTGGTACGGCCGCGGTGCGCCGCACCCGCGCGTGCGCGCGGCCCTGGGCGACTACGTCCTCGTGCTGCGCGAGCGCCATGCCATCTACCAGCGGCTGCCGGGCGAGTCGTGGCACGTCCAAGTCGGGGTCCACGGCGGGCTGAGCCGAGCGGAACTGCAGGTGCCCCTGGTCATCGCCGGAACCTGAGTTCGCAACGCCGGTCTGCTCGCTCAGTGTCGCGTCAAATCTTCCGGGGCGGAGCTGGCCGACTGCAGCATCCCGCTGAACAGCCGCGCGCGGGTATCGTCGTCGACCGTTTCCAGCAGCGTCTGCTTGTCGGCCTGCTCCAGGGGCAGGACGGTCATCAGGCTGTTGAGCATGCGCCGCGGCGGCAGTTCGACCATGCGCTGCCAGTCGACCTCCAGCTGGTTCGCCTCGAAATAACCGCGCAGGGCGCCGAGCAGGTTGTCCCGTTCGCGCAGCGGCTCGTCCAGGTGGTCGGCGCTGTCCGCCGCGAACGGCGTCCAATCCGGTACCACCATGCGGTAGCCGCGCGTGGTCGGCAGTTCCTCGCCGGCGACGAAGCGCGATGCCCCGGTGAGGACCAGCTCGATGCGCCCGTCGGCGGTCTCGCGGTACTGCGTGATACGACCGGCGCAACCGATGTGGCAGAGCGCCGGGTCGCCCGTCGTCGTATCGGGTTCGGGCTGGATCATGCCGATCAGCCGGTGGGTGCCGAGCGTGTCCTCCACCATGTTGAGATACCGCGGCTCGAAGATGTTGAGCGGCAGGTCGCTGCCCGGCATGACGATCGCGCCCGGCAGCGGGAAGATGGGCAGCGTTGCCGGCAGGGCCTCGAATCGCGGCAGAAAGGGAAAGCGCGCCATGTTGCCTGCTCCGTCGAAGGTTTGGGCTATCGATCTAGATCGCGGCTTGGTGCCCGAGTTCCGGGCGGTTCGGCCTACAATTCGACGATAACCGCATGGTAAGGGACGGGGGAAGCAATGCAGCGCAGCGCAGCTTGGCTGATGACAGTCGTCCTCGCGGTGGCGCCGGTCCTCGGCTTCGGTCAGGTCAGCGTCAAGCCCGGCATCAATGCGGCGTACCAGAATGCCGACGTCAACCGCTGGCGCGGCGTGTTCGAGCGCGACGGCCGCGAGGTATGGGACCGGCGGCACGAGATCCTGGGGGCGCTGGGGTTGCGGCGCGGCATGAAGGTCGCCGACGTCGGCGCGG
>JARRQB010000005.1:0-2508 GCA_037382265.1 Gammaproteobacteria bacterium
TACCTACCGGGGAGGAGTAGCCATGGTTCCCGAGCTCGGACATTTCGCGTTGATCGTAGCGCTGGCGCTCGCCGTCGTGCAGGCGGTGTTTCCGCTGGTCGGCGCGCAGCGCCGCAACCTCACCTGGATGGCGGTCGCTAAACCGGCGGCGCGCGCCCAGTTGTTGTTCGTGGCCATCGCCTACGGATGCCTGACCTACGTGTTCCTGACCGACGACTTTTCGGTGCTGTACGCGGCGCAGCATTCCAACACCTTGCTGCCGACCATGTACCAGATCTCCGGCGTGTGGGGCGCGCACGAGGGCTCGTTGCTGCTGTGGGTGCTGATCCTCGCCGGCTGGGGCGCCGCGGTGACCCTGGTGAGCGATCGCCTGCCGAGGGACATGGCGGCCCGGGTGATCGGCGTGATGGGTCTGATCGGCATCGGCTTTCTGCTGTTCACCCTGTTCACCTCCAATCCCTTCGAACGCCTCGTACCGGCGGCGTCCGAGGGGCGCGACCTCAACCCGCTGCTGCAGGACCCGGGGCTGGCCATCCACCCGCCGCTGCTCTACATGGGCTATGTCGGCTTCTCGGTGCCCTTCGCCTTCGCCATCGCCGCTATGCTGGGCGGCCGGCTGGACGCCGCCTGGGCGCGCTGGTCGCGGCCCTGGACTCATTTCGCCTGGCTGTTTCTGACGCTCGGCATCGCCCTCGGCTCGTGGTGGGCCTACTACGAACTCGGCTGGGGCGGCTGGTGGTTCTGGGACCCGGTGGAGAACGCCTCGTTCATGCCCTGGCTGGTCGGCACGGCTCTCATGCACTCGCTGGCGGTGACCGAGAAGCGCGGCGCCTTCAAGGCCTGGACCGTGCTGCTGGCGATCTTCGCCTTTTCGCTCAGCCTGCTCGGGACCTTCCTGGTGCGTTCCGGGGTACTGACCTCGGTGCATTCCTTCGCCGCCGACCCGGAGCGCGGCGTGTTCATCCTGGCCTTTCTGATCGCGGTGGTGGGCGGCTCGCTGCTGCTGTACAGCCTGCGTGCGGCGGAGGTTAAGAGCGACGTGCGCTTCGGCTACCTGTCGCGCGAGTTCGCGCTGCTGCTCAACAACTTGCTGTTGGTGGTCATCGCCGCGATGGTCTTGCTCGGCACCCTGGCGCCGCTGCTGGTCGATTTTCTGAACATGCTGTTCCCGTCGCTGCAGATCGGCAAGCTGTCGGTCGGGTTTCCCTGGTTCAATTTCATGTTCGTGATCTTCGCGGTGCCCCTGACGTTGCTGATTGCCGTCGGCGCCACGGCGCGTTGGAAGGGCGACGCGCTCGAGCGCCTGTCGCGCCAGCTGCGCACGCCGGCGGCCGCAGCGGTCGTGGCCGGCGTGGGCGTGATCGCACTGTTCGCGCCGTTCTTCTCCTGGCAGGCCGCGCTCGGCATGGTGATCGCGTTCTGGATCACCTTCGCCACCCTCAAGGGGATTAAGGAGCGCTTGGCCGGCGGCCGCGGTCTGGGCAGCTTGCCGCGCGGCTTCTGGGGGATGACGCTCGGCCATCTCGGGGTCGCCGTGTTCACCGTCGGTGTCACCCTGGTTTCGATCTACGACACGGAAAAGGACATCAAACTGGCGCCTGGCGAAGACTTCGAGATGGGCGGCTACGTCTTCACCTTTCTCGGCGTAGCCGATCATCGCGGGCCGAATTACCGCGCGAGCCGGGGCCACGTCACGGTCAGCAGGGACGGTGAGCAAGTGGCCGATCTGTGGCCGGAGAAGCGTATCTACCTGGCGCAGCAGATGCCCATGACCGAGGCGGGTATCGATGCGGGCTTTACGCGCGACCTGTTCGTCGCCCTGGGCGAGCCCCTGGGCAGCGATGGCTCCTGGGCGCTGCGCCTGTACACCAAGCCGTTCATCCGCTGGATCTGGCTGGGCTGCCTGATCATGGCCATCGGCGGCTTGACCGCCGCCTCGGACAAGCGTTACCGGCTGCAGGCGCGGCGCGAGGCGAGGATCGGCGCCGGCAGTGCGGCCGGGCCCGCATGATGAAGCGTTGGGGCGCCTTCATTGGCTTCCTGGTGATCGCTGCCCTGCTGGGCGGCGGCATCTTCATGGCGCAGCGCGACCCGGGCTTCGCCCGCAAGATTCCCTCGCCGCTGGTCGACAAGCCGGTGCCGGAGTTCGCGTTGCCCGAGTTGCTCGACCCGGCGCAGTCGGTCAGCCCGGCTCGCTTTGCCGGCCAGGTCTGGCTGCTCAACGTCTGGGGTTCCTGGTGCCCCGAGTGCTGGCGCGAGCACGGCTACCTCGAGCGGCTCTCTCGGGAGGAGGGCCTGGTTATCGTGGGTTTGAACTGGCGTGACGAACGGGCCGACGCCCTCGACATGCTGCGCCAAGCCGGTAACCCCTATACCGCCATCGGGGTCGACCCCGACAGCGATGCGGCGGTCGACCTCGGCGTGTACGGTGCGCCCGAGTCGTTCCTGATCGACAAACGGGGCACGATCCGCTTCAAGCACATCGGGTCGATTACCCCGGAGTTATGG
>JARRQB010000005.1:2548-3782 GCA_037382265.1 Gammaproteobacteria bacterium
GGGCCCCTAGTCAGAGAGTTGGAGGCCGAGTCCTGAGATGCGCAGCTTGCTGATCGCTTTGTTGCTGGGCGCGAGCGCCCTGGCCCAGGCCGCCGTGGACGTGCGGGAATTCGACAGCCCCGAGCAGGAGGCCAGGTACAAGCACCTGATCGAGGAACTGCGCTGCACGGTATGCCAGAACCAGAACATTGCCGGGTCCAACGCCGAACTCGCTCAGGACTTGCGCCGCAAGACCTACGAGATGATCCGGGAGGGGCGCTCAGACGCCGAGATCCTCGACTACATGGTCGAACGCTACGGAAACTTCGTCCTCTACCGCCCGCCGCTGAACACCGGCACGGCGCTGTTGTGGTTCGGGCCCTTCCTGGTATTCGCGTTTGGCGGATACCAGGTCCTGCGCGTCATCCGCAGCCGTCGGGCGCGCGGCGCGACGCCCAGCGGGGTGAGCGAGGATCAGCTGCGCCGCGCCGAGGAACTGTTGCGCGAGGAAGGTAACAAGCAATGACGACGTTTTGGTTGATCGCGGGCGTCCTGGTGTTGCTGGCGCTGGCCTTCTTCGTGCCCGCCCTGCGGCGCGGGGCGCGCGGCGAACTGGGCAGCCAGCAGGCACGCAACATCGAGATCGCCCGCGAGCGGCTCGGGGAACTCGAGGCCGAGCGCGATCGGGGTGAACTCGACGATGCCAGCTACGAGCAGGCACGCCGCGAGCTGCAGTTGACACTCGCTTCGGAACTGGTCGACGAGCGCAGCGACGTGTCGCGGTCCGGCGGAGGCACCGTACTGGTGGCCTTGCTGGTACTGATACCCCTGATGAGCGTGGGCGCGTACCAGTACCTGGGTTCGCCCGAGCACCTCGCCGTGGTCGGCCCGGGCGTGAGTGCCGAGACTGCAAGTCCCCACGGCACGGGCGGGGCGAGCGACCTGGCGAGCATGGTGCAGGCCCTGGCGGATCGGCTCGAACGCGAGCCGGACAACCCGGACGGTTGGTACATGCTCGGCCGCAGCTACATGTCGATGGGGCGCTACGACGACGCCGTGACGGCGCTCGAGAAGCTGCGCTCACTCATTGGCGATCACCCGGCGGCGCTGGTGATGCTGGCCGACGCCATCGCTATGGGGCAGGGCGGTCGAATCAGTGGTCGACCGGCCGAGTTGGTGATGAAGGCGCTGGAACTGAAGCCCGAATATCCGTCCGCACTTTGGGTGGCCGGCATGGCGGCCGTAGAGCAGGGCG
>JARRQB010000005.1:3867-22375 GCA_037382265.1 Gammaproteobacteria bacterium
GCGATTACGCGGCGGCGGTCGACTTCTGGCGCCAGGCGGACCCGGGGCTCGCCGAGGAACCCGCCATGCAGGCCGAATTGCGCGGCATGATCCGCGAGGCCGAGGCCAGGGCCGGGTTGGAACCGAGCACGCCGGCACCGGCCGCGGCCGGCGCCGGCATCGACGTGAGCGTCAGCCTGGATCCGGCGCTGGCCGCCGCGGCGAAGCCGGACGACCGCCTGTTCGTGTTCGCCCGCGCGGTCGAGGGCCCGCCGATGCCGCTGGCCGCCGCGCGGCTGCGTGTGCGCGACCTGCCCGTGAGGGTGACCCTGGACGACAGCATGGCGATGATGCCGGCCATGAAGCTGTCGTCGGTGCCTCAGGTCCAGGTGGTCGCCCGCGTGTCCCGCGGCGGCCAGCCGGTCGCGCAAAGCGGTGATCTCGAGAGCGACGCGCAGATCGTCGATGTATCCCCGGGGGCTGCCGTAAGCTTGGTGATCGACCGCCAGGTGCCGTGATTCCCGGGCCGGCCGCCGCCCGTTTCCGCGCAGCGTCCACCCCTCCAGGCACTGCCGTGCCAGCCCGCTCTGCCGGCCGCCGGTCAGTCCCGCGCGGGTTCAGGCGGGTGGGTGATGCGGATGGCGTCGGCCGAACACTCCAGGCGTAGGTTGCCGTGCAGGACGTCGAGCAGGGTGCTGCCGGCAACCTCGCGCCGCCAGCCCTCGAGCAACGACACCTCAGTGTTGCCGCGGACCAGTTTCTCGAGGTCCTTGCGGGTCGCGACGGCGTGCGGCGAGAGCTGGTGCTGCTCGGCGGCGACGCGCAGCGCCGCGCTGAGCAGGTCCACTTTGGCCTCCTCCAGCGCCGACAGCGGGCGGTTGTCGCGGCGCTCGCTCGGCCAGGCGTCCTTGGGCTGCGCCGCCCCGCGTTCGATGGCGGCGAGCAGGGCGCTGCCGTCGCGCCGGGCGACCCCGGCTTCCATGCCGCGGACCCTGTCGAGCTGTTTCTGCTCGCGCGGCCGCCGTCGGGCCAGTTCCACCAGCACCTCGTCCTTGACCAGCCAGCGCCGCGGCAGGTCGCGCGCGCGTGCCTGCTCCTCGCGCCAGGCTGCCAGTTCCTGCAGCACCGCGAGCTGCACGCCGCGCAGCGGCTGGCGGCCCTTGACCCGTTTCCACGCGGTGCGCGGGTTCTGCACGTAAGTCGCGGGGTCGGCCAGGTCGGCGAAGTCGGCCGCGAGCCACTGCAGGCGCTCGCGGTCGGACAGGCGGCCGCGCATCTGCAGGTAGACGCGTCCCAGGTAGATCACGTCGTCGAGGGCATAGCGGGTTTGTCCGGTGTCGAGCGGGCGCCGGCACCAGTCGGTGCGCGAGTGGTCCTTGGCCAGGTCGACGTCCAGTACCTCCTTGACCAGCTTCGCGTAGCCGACCTGGTCGCCGTAGCCTAGCAGCGCGGCGGCGGGCTGGGTGTCGAACAGGGGCAGCGGGATGCGGTGCCAGGTGTTGAGAAAGATCTCCAGGTCCTGGCGTGCGGCGTGCAGAACCTTGAGGATGCTGCCGTCGTAGACGACGTCCAGCAACGGCCCCATGTCGGCGCAGGCCAGCGGGTCGACACAGGCGGCGATGTCCTCGTTGGCCACCTGGATCAGGCACAGCCGCGGCAGGTAGGTCTTCTCGCGCATGAACTCGGTGTCCAGCGCCAGCCACTCGCTGCCCGCCAGGGCGGCGGCCAGCTCGGCGAGGGCCTCGGGGGTGTCGGCAAAGATTTCCTGCATGTCGGCTCTGCTGGCGGAGAGAGCGGCAAGCATAGCATCGGGTGCCTTGGGTTATGATGCCCCGGTCCGTCGTCTCGGGAGTCTGCGTGCCAGCGATCCTGCGCTTCTTTTGGGAACTTTGCCTGCTGCGGCGGGCGCCACAGGACCTGCCGGCGTCCACCGCCCTGCTGGCGTCGTTGCTGGCGATCAATCTGGTGCTCGGCACCGTTGCCATGGCAGCGCAGTTCGGCGGGTCGGGGACCGCCTTCCTCGCCAGCGCGCTGGACGCCGCGGTGCTCGCCGGGTTGTTGTACGCCACGCTCAGCTTTGCCGGGCATCCGCGGCGCTACGTGCAGACCTTGACCGCGATGTACGGCGTGACCGTGTTGTTCAGTGCCGTGCTTGTGGCGGTGCAGTGGTTGGCCGTCTCCCTGCAGCTGGAGGTGCTCGCCGCCTTCGCCAGCCTGGTGTTGCTGGCGTGGGTACACGTGGCGCTCGGCCATGTGCTGCGGCACGCCCTGGAGATGGACCTGTGGGCCGGCATCGTGATCGCGATCGGCTACACCGTCATCAGCCTGATTCTGGTCTCGACCTATTTCCCGACGGTCGCGGTGAACTGACTTGCACGTCCACATCCTGGGAATCTGCGGAACCTTCATGGGCGGCGTCGCGCAACTGGCGCAGGCCCAGGGCCACCGGGTCACCGGCGCGGACGCCAATGTCTACCCGCCCATGAGCACTCAGCTCGAGGCGGCCGGCATCCGTTTGGTGCAGGGGTGGGACCCTGCCCAGTTGGATCCGGTACCGGACGTGGTGGTTATCGGCAATGCGCTCTCGCGCGGCAACCCCGTGGTCGAGGCGGTACTGGACCGGGGCCTGCGCTACGCCTCGGGGCCGCAGTGGCTGGCCGAGCACGTGCTGCAAGGGCGCTGGGTGCTGGCTGTCGCGGGGACCCACGGCAAGACCACGACCGCGGCCATGTTGGCCTGGATACTGGAACAGGCTGGTCTCGAACCGGGCTTCCTGATCGGCGGCGTGCCGCGCAACTTCGGGGTGTCGGCGCGGCTCGGCGCGCCGGGTTTTTTCGTGGTCGAGGCCGACGAATACGACACCGCCTTCTTCGACAAGCGCTCGAAATTCGTGCACTACCGGCCCCGGACACTCGTGTTGAACAACCTCGAGTTCGACCACGCCGATATCTTCGACGACCTGGCGCAGATCCAACGCCAATTTCACCACTTGATTCGGACCGTGCCCGGCAGCGGCCTGATCGTGGCGCCCGCGGCCGACGCCAACGTGGGCGAGGTCTTGGCGATGGGCTGCTGGACGCCGTTGGAGTACTTTGACCCCGCGCTGGAGGTCCGCTGGCACGCGGTCGATGCCGCACCCGACGGCAGTGCCATCGAGGTGGTGTGCGGCGGGACCCGGCTCGGCCGCGTCGCTTGGCGGCTCAGCGGGCGCCACAACCTGGCGAACGCGCTGGCGGCCCTGGCGGCGGCTCGTCACGCCGGCGTGATGCCGGCGCTCGGCGTCGCGTCACTCGGCGGCTTCGCGAACGTCAAGCGGCGCATGGAACTGCGGGGCGAGGCCGGCGGGGTGCGGGTCTACGACGACTTCGCCCACCACCCCACGGCGATCGCGACCACGCTCGACGGCCTGCGCGCCCAGGTCGGCGACGCGCGCATCCTCGCCGTTCTCGAGCCGCGTTCCAACACCATGAAGCGCGGGGTTCACGCCGCGCAGCTGGCCGGCTCGCTGGCCGCCGCGGACCGTGTGTGGCTGTGCGCCGCGCCCGATCTCGGCTGGGATGCCGCCGCGGCGCTGGCGCCACTCGGCGAGCGCGCGGCCGTTGCCGACAGCGCCCAGACCATCATCCAGGCCGTTGCCAAGGCCGCCCGTCCCGGTGACCATGTGTTGATCATGAGCAACGGCGGCTACGACGGCATCCATCAACGCTTGTTGGAAGCCCTGGGTGAATAGCTCGGCGCGTGCGGCGTCCCGGCGATCGGCCAGGCGAGCGTCGCAGCGGAGGACCTAGATTCGATGCCTACGGAAGCAGCCCCGATCGCCCTCGCCTGGACCGGCGCCTCCGGCACGGCCTACGGGTTGCGGCTGCTCGAGGAAATGCTGCGGGCGGGCCGGCGCGTCTATCTGATGTACTCGCAGGCGGCTCAGGTGGTGTTCAGGATGGAGAGCGACCTCGAACTGCCGGGCCGCGCGGCCGACGCCGAGGCGATGCTCACCGAGCGCTGCGGCGCCGCACCCGGCCAGCTTCGGGTATTCGGCCGCCAACAGTGGACCGCACCGCCGGCCAGCGGTTCCAACCCGCCGGCGGCGATGGTGGTTTGCCCGTGCACCACCGGGACCTTGGCCAGCATGGCCACGGGCGTCTGCGACGACCTCATCGACCGCGCGGCAGACGTGATCCTCAAGGAGCGCCGCAAGCTGATTCTGGTGGTGCGCGAGACCCCGTTCTCCGAGATCCACCTGGAGAACATGCTGCGGCTCGCGCGCGCCGGCGCGGTGATCATGCCGGCCAACCCGGGGTTCTATTACCGCCCCGACAGCGTCGCGGCGGTGGTCGACTTCATGGTGGCGCGGGTGCTCGACCACCTCGAGATCCCGCACCGCCTCATGCCGCGCTGGGGCGAAGCGGACTGAACCTCAATCGAGGAGTCCGACACGGCCGTGTGGGCCGTCGCGCAGGGTCATGGCAGCGGCGCCCAGGTCGGCGCGCAGTGCCCGCAGGGCCTCGTCGAACCGGTCGCTGGTTACCGCGTAGGCCAGCAGGCCCAGCCGCTCCCGCTTGACCTGGGCGGACGCCGCGCCGACCCACAACGCCGGGGCGCCGTCGAGCGTCGCGGGTGCCGGCCACAGGCGCACCACCAGCCGTGAATCACCCAGCGGCCGTGACCAGGCGGCAGTCTCGTGCCGGCCGTCGTGCACGTGCGGCAGCAGTGGCAGCTGCGCGAGCGGCAGCGAGGGCGACAGCCAGCGCAGCAGGTCGCGCGAGACCGCGGGCTGACGCCTCGTCCAGCCTGCCGCGCGGAGCCGCTGGTCCAAGTCGGCCAGGCTGCCGGCGTACTGGAGGTTGAGCGGGTGGGTCGAGGTATGCAGCAGGTCGCCGCGCAACAGCGGCAGGGTCTGCCAGCCGCCGCTGCGCCAGTTCTCGGCGCTCAGTGCCACCGGTTCGCCGCGCGCTGTGACGGCCGGCGGCGGTTCCGTCCTTAGGCCGGCCAACCCGGCGCCCGCGATGAAGCCCGCGAGCGCCAGTGCCGCCACCGGCAGGCGCACCGCCTCGCCCACTGCGTGGGTGCGGTAGGCGATGCCGACGCCCGCCACCCAGGTCAGGGCCAGCAGCATGCCGGTGAGCAGTCCGCCAGGGTCGGTCAGGCCGAAGTACAGGCGCGCGAAGCCGGTCAATACGACCAGGACTACGCCGGTGGAATACACCGACCAGCGCAGTCGCTCGGTCACCGCCGGGGCGATCACGACCGCCAGCAGGCCGACGGCCACAGCCAGGGTCAGCGTCCCGGGGTCGGGCGCGATGACGCCGGACCCCGGGTGGTGACCCGAAACTCGGTGGATGGCGAGCACGACGCCCGCGAAGGCCAGGCCGGCGAGCCAGTGCGCGAGGGCCTGACGGCGGCGCGCGGCGGCAAGCACCAGTGCGCTCGCCCCGCCGGCCAACAGCACGAATTCGCCGGGCCTGACGAGCGCCAGCGGTGCCATGAACCGGTCCGCGGTCGGGTTGCGCAGGCTCGACATCAGCTCGGTGACGGTCTGCTGAAGCCCGGCCCGGGACTGCATTGCGACCAATGCGGTCGAGACCAGGGCGAGGGTCAGCGCGCCTACTATCAGCAGACTGCCGAAGACGGCGAGCCCGCGCGCCTCGGGGTGGTTCGGGTCGGCCATGGCGTCGGCGATGCGGCGCAGCCAGCGAACGCGATCGCCGAGTCGCACCAGCCGGGCGAGCAGCGCCTTGGTGTGCGGTTGCACGGCGAGGAAGACGCGGTGTGCCAGCCAGCCGGTGAACCATGCCAGCCCGATCAGCAGCAGAATCAGCGCCACCAGGCCGAAGGCGACCTCGGAGGCCAGTTCCAGCGAGGCGCCGATGACCACCCCGGGGATCAAATAGGCGGGCGCCCACAGCAGCGCCGACGCCACGTTGGCCAGCAAGAAGGCGCCGGGCGGCATCTCCAGCATCCCGGCCACCAGCGGCACCGTGGCGCGGCCCGGGCCGAAGAAGCGGCCGAAGGCGACGCTGATGCCGCCGTAGCGCTCGAAGAAGCGCTCGCCCTGTTCCAGGGTCCTGGGGTAGCGGGTGAAGGGCCAGGTGTCGCGCAGGTGCGCCTTGTAACGCCGGCCGAGCCAATAGCTCAGTCCGTCGCCGAGCACGGCGCCCGCCACCGCCCAGGCGCAGATCGCCCAGAAGTCCGCGGCGCCGGCCGCTATCAGCGCCCCGATGCCGAACATCATGACCACCCCGGGGACGATAATGCCGACGATGGCGAGCGACTCCGCCAGCGACACCGCGAACACGATCAACCCGGTCCAGACCGGGTTCGCCGCCACCCAGGCGAGCAGTTGGGACAGGAAGGCTTCCATCGCTCGGGCGCGGCGCGGCGCGCCGGCGCAGCGTCAGGTCAGTTCCCGGAAGGCGTCCGCCGCCGCGTCGAGGGTGTTCTGCAGCGCGGACTCGTCGTGCGCGGCCGACACGAAGCCCGCCTCGAAGGCCGACGGCGCCAGGTACACGCCGCGCGCCAGCATCGCGTGGAAGAACGCCCGGAAGCGCTCGGCGTCGCAGGCGGTCGCCTGGGCGAAGTTGGTGACCTGCGGCGCGTCGGTGAAGAACAGGCCGAACATCCCGCCAACGTGGTTCTCGGTCAGGGCGATGCCGGCATCCCGCGCCGCGTCGACCATGCCCCGGGCCAGCCTGGCCGTGCGCTCGGCCAGGCGGGCATGGAAGCCGGCCTCGGCGATCAACTCGAGCGTCACCAGGCCTGCCGTCATGGCGACCGGGTTACCGGAAAGCGTGCCAGCCTGGTAAACCGGCCCGAGCGGGGCGATCTGCTCCATGACGTCGCGCCGACCGCCGAAGGCGCCGACGGGCATCCCGCCGCCCAGGACCTTGCCCAGTGTGGTCAGGTCGGGCGTTACGCCATAGTGCTCCTGAGCGCCGCCGAGTGCCACCCGGAAGCCAGTCATCACCTCGTCGAAGATCAGCAGGCTGTCATACTCGCTGCACACCTCGCGCAGGCCTTCCAGAAACCCGGGGGTCGGCGGGATGCAGTTCATGTTGCCGGCGACGGGCTCGACGATCACGCAGGCGATTTCCGCGCCGGCTTCGGCGAATGCCGCGCGGACCTGCTCGAGGTTGTTGTACTCCAGCGTCAGGGTGTGGGCTGCGAGGCCGGCCGGAACACCGGGCGAGGACGGTTCACCGAGGGTCAGCGCCCCCGAGCCCGCTTTCACCAGCAGCGAGTCCGAATGCCCGTGATAGCAGCCCTCGAACTTGACGATGCGGTCGCGGCCGGTGAACCCGCGCGCGAGGCGGATGGCGGACATGGTCGCCTCGGTGCCGGAGGACACCATGCGCACCAGCTCGATGCTCGGCACCAGTTCACAGACGCGGTCGGCCATGCGGGTCTCGATCTCGGTCGGTGCGCCGAACGACAGGCCCTTGTGGATCACCTCGCCCACTGCCCGAACGACGGCCGGGTGGGCGTGACCGAGAATCATCGGCCCCCACGAACCGACGTAGTCAATGTATTGGTTGCCCTCCACGTCGAACACGTGGGGACCCAGCGCGCGCTCGAAAAACACCGGGTCGCCGCCCACGCCTTTGAAGGCGCGCACCGGCGAGTTGACGCCGCCGGGGATGTGCAGCTGGGCAGCTTCGAACA
This sequence comes from Gammaproteobacteria bacterium, assembly GCA_037382265.1. Lineage (GTDB taxonomy): Bacteria > Pseudomonadota > Gammaproteobacteria > Chromatiales > Chromatiaceae > JARRQB01. The sequence goes on from JARRQB010000005.1 coordinate 11,503, forward strand.
GGTTGTGCGAGGTGGGCATGATCAGAGTTCCTCCGGAAACAGGCGGGCGTAGGCCCGCGCGGCGGCGGTCACGTCGGCGGCGGCGAACACGCCGCTGACGACGGCGAGCATATCGGCGCCAGCGGCGACCAGGGCGCGGCCATTCTCGGGCGTGATGCCGCCGATCGCAACCACCGGCAACCCCAGTTCCACCGCGGCGGCGTGCAGTAGGGCGGACGGCGCGCGCACGGCCAGCGGCTTGGTCGGGGAGGCGAAGAAGCTGCCGAAGGCGACGTAATCAGCACCCTGGTGACGGGCGGCTCGCGCCAGCGCGAGATCGTCGTAGCAGGACACGCCGACGAGCGCCTTCGCGCCCAGGCGGGCCCGTGCCTGCTCGAGCGGCGCGTCGCCCCGCCCCAGGTGAACGCCGTCGGCGCCGAGCTCGGCCGCGAGGTCGAGGTCGTCGTTGACGATTAACGGTACCCCGGCGGTGCGGCAGGCGGCCAGGACGGCGGCGGCGCGGGCGCGTCGCCCGGCCGCGTCGGGCGTCTTGTCGCGAAACTGGATCAGGGCGGCCCCGCCGACGATGGCCGCGCGCACTAGGGCGGCGAGCCGGGAGGGCTCGGAGATGTCGCCCGGCGTGATCGCGTACAGGCCGCGCAGCCGGCTCATGGCGCGATCCGCCGCGGCAGCTGTTGGCCGCGGCCGGGCGCATGGGCGCGGGCCAGCGTTTGCCAGGTGAATACCTGTGCGGCCTCGACCGCCGCGGCCAGCGGTTCGCCGCGCGCCAAAAGGCCGGCACAGGCACTGGCCAGGGTACAACCCGAGCCGTGGAAACTCCCCGGCAGTCGCGGCCAGACGAAGTCGCGCGGCGCCTCGTCCGGCATGTACAGCCGGTTGACGACCTCGGCGCCGGCTGCCTCGTCGGCACCCGTCAGGAGCACCGCCGCGCAGCCGGATTCCAGCATCGCACGCGCCGCCGCATCCGGGTCTGGCCGGCCGGTCAGGCGCCGCGCCTCGCCCCGATTGGGAGTGGCGAGCCGGGCGAGGGACGACAACCCGGCAACCGCCCGTTCGATCGCGCCGTCGCCCAGGTCGCGCCCGCCGCCGGCTGCCAGCACCGGGTCGAGCACCAGGGGCACGGCGAGATCGCCGGCCAGGTCGGCGATCAGGCGTGCCAGCGCCGCGTCGCCGACCAGGCCGACCTTCACGGCGGCCAAACGCAGGTCGCCGCGCACGGCAGCGATCTGGGCGGCCAGCAGCTCGACGGGGGTCGGCACCAGGCGGGTCACGTCCCGGGTGTCCTGCACGGTCAGGCAGGTGACCGCGGTGGCGGCGTGGCAGCCGAGGGCCGCGAGGGTCTCGATGTCCGCCTGGATGCCCGCGCCGCCGATCGGATCGTGGCCGGACAGGCACAGGACGACCGGGACGGAAACTGGGGTTCGGGGCATGCTCAGTAGGTGAATTCAGCTGGTGGCGAGGTGTTTTTCAGGCCTGCTGCCTTCTGGCAGAATGCCGCATTCTTGAACCGGTTGGGAAACTTTTTTCGATGAAAAAGTACATGTGCGTGATCTGTGGCTTCATCTACGACGAGGCCGAAGGCCTGCCGGAAGAGGGTATCGAGCCGGGCACCAAGTGGGAGGACGTCCCGCTGAACTGGCAGTGTCCGGAGTGCGGCGCCGGCAAGGAAGACTTTGAGATGACGGAAATCTGAGCTCGCCAGGACGGGATTCTTCTCGTCTACACTTACCTCTGTCGGCGATAGCGCCGACGTTGTCTACGGCGAAGCGACGCGGGTCGAGGGTAGCGACATGACCGCTTCCGGGAGGTTGCTAGTGAGCCCTGAAATCAACGCCATGTTCAGTACGGCGCGGGAGTACGGCCGGCTGATCGAGTCGGCCGAGCGCGCGGACGACGACTGGTTCAGCGCCCTGCTGCAGTTGCTGCCTCGGCTGCACGCCGCCATGACCGCCGCGGCGCCGCTGGTCGAGGGGCGCGGGGACGATCCGGTGCAGGCCGATCTGGACGCCCGTTTCGACCTGTTCAGCCGACTGCGCCGGATGCTGGGGGATCGCGATCCCTACTGGCTGGAATACGATGCGGCCCAGGACGGCCAGCACATGAGCGGCAGCCTCGCCGACGACCTCACCGACATCTACTGCGAACTGAAATTCGGCCTCAACCGGCTCGAGACCGATGCCGACCCCCGGGACACGCTCGGCGGTTGGCATCACGGTTACCGCGTGCACTGGGGACAGCACCTGATCGATGCCGAGCGCCATCTCTACAGCCTTTCGGCGCGAGAGGTTATCGGCGGCTGAGTCGAGCAGGCGCTTCGTGTATACTCCGGGGCGTTTTCACCTCGAAAGAACAGGGCAGGGGTTTGACCATGACAGCCAGCGTTGCGAATGTACTCAGCGAGCAGGATCTTAATCTGACGGGTCCGGCCGTAGCCAAGATGGCCGAATTGATGGGTCAGGTCGAGGATGCCATTGAGGGCGTGCGGGTGTTTGCCACCCCCGGCGGCTGCAGCGGTGTGAGCTTCGGCATGACCTTTACCGACCAGCTCAACCAGGACGACAGCGTGCGTGAATACGACGCCTTCCGCGTGATCGTCGACGGCGGAACCCTGGAGTACATCCGTGGGGTCGAGATCGACTTCGTCGACGGCGGCAATGGCGACGCCCGTTTCGTGTTCAACAATCTGCAACCAGTCGGCGGTGGTGGTTGCGGCACCTGCGGTTCTCAGGGCGGTTGCTCCTGATCCAGAACACCCGTTGTAGCGTTTGACGACGGGCCCCTCAGGGGCCCGTCGTCGTTTCGGCGCCCGCTGCGGGTCCCGCTGCCGACGCCGCATCCGCCTCGCCGTTGATCCGGCGGTGGATGTCCAGCACGTAGTCGCTGCTACGTTCCTCGAGTTGCAGCGCGATATTGATATGTTCCCGCGCCTTTTGTTGTTCGCCCTGCTGCCAGCGTACCCAGGCTAGTTTCGCCCGCTCCCGGGCGGTCTCGCGTTGCTTCAGCGCGCCCTCGAGCAGCAGCCCGGCCTCGTTCCAGCGTGCCTCGGCCAGGTACGCATCGGCCGCGGCCGCCTGTCGGGCGGGGCTGGCCAGGCCGGCCGCCAGTGCCTGCTCGAGCAGTTCCAGTCCTTCGGCGTGGCGTCCCTGCCCGACCAGGGCAACGCCAAGATCGGCGCGGGCGGGTGCAAAGTCCTCCCGGAATGCCAGTGCCTGCCGGAAGGCCTGTTCGGCTGCGGCAAAGTCACCCTGTCTGAGGTATGCCCTGCCCAGCCCGTGCAAGGCGTGGATGTTGCCGGGGCGCTCCTCGAGTGCGCCCTGGAAGCTGCCCTGTGCCTCGTGCGCGAGTTCCATGGCCAGCTGCGCCCAGCCCAGACGAAGGTACACGTCGAAACGCGGGTAGTAGCCGGTGAACTGGGTATCCCGTGCCGCCTCGATCGCGTTCAGGGCGTGATTCATGGCGTCGGCCGGCCGTTCCTCCGCCAAGGCGACCCGGGCAAGCAGCGCCCGTCCCTCCACGTAGTGTGGGTCCTCGGCCACCTCTGGCTCGAACAGCCGGCTGTCGGACCAGAAGCGCAGATTGCTCAGCGCCGTGACGAAGGCTAGGGCGAACACCAAGGGGGCGAACATCACCGCCTCGCTGCCGCGGGCCAGCTGGCGCCCGACCGGTCGCCACAACTGCATCAGCAGGTGAGCGATCCCGAACAGCAGGCCCCAGGCCGCCGGGTAGAGCGCCGCCTCCGCGCGATAGTACTCTGCCGGCAAGGTGCCGGTGAGTGGCAGTATCCAGAACAGAAACCAGGCGCTGCCGACGGCGGCCGGCTGGCGGAAATACAACCCGATGGCGGTCGCGGCAAGCCACAGGATGGCGCCAAGCAGGGCGGCGACCTCCGCAGCGCTCCACGCCTGGGTGATGCGCCAGGCGTCGGAGACTACCGGCTCGCCGGGCAGCAGCACCAACTCCACGTAGTGCCAGAACAGGCGCAACCCGGTGCCCAGGTTGTCGATGCCGTGCTCGGCTGGGTAGCTGCCGGCAAACCCCGGCCCGCCGAACACCAGCCAGCGGTAGCCGACGAAGGCCAGCGCCACCCCGCCAAGCACGACCAGGCCAAGCCGTCGGCTGCCCGAGATCCCCAGCAGGCGCGGGCGCTCGCGTTCAGCGCTCTCGAACCAGGCGATCAACACGGCTACCAGCGGCGCCACCAGGACCGCCGCGCGTGCCGCCGCGGCGGCCGCGAACAGCAGCCCGAGGCCGCCCAGCCAACGGTAGGTGTGATGGCGGTGAGATTTCGACGTCGCTGGCAGCCGCGTGAGGAATACCAGTGCCCAGACCGCCAGCGCGGTGCCGAGCAGGACGGGTCGCCCGCCCGGCCAGGCGACCGCGGTGACGCCGACCGGGTGCACGGCGAACGCCAGCGTCGCCCAGAAGGCGATGCGGTTGCCGTGGTGGCGCTGCGACAGCAGGCGGCGGCCCAGCGCATACAAGCCGACCACCACCAGGCCGTGCCAAAGCAGGTTCTCCAAACGCTGGCAGAAGGCGCAGTCGCCCCATAGCGCCCAGCCCAGGCTGTTGTCGACCAAGACGGTCGGCTGCCAGGGGCCGCTGGCGGGCAGCGCCAAGGGTCCGTCCGCGCGCAGCCGGTACTGCGAACTCGTTTGGGTCCACAGCCGGCCGAGGTCGGCCCATTCGACAATCCGCTGGCCGCCGTCGAGCAGATCGCGCTGGTCGGTCCAGACGAAGCCGCCGGGCAACATCGTGGCATAGCTGAGCAGGATGACGATGCCGAGGATCCACAGGTTCCCGTCGGGCATCGCTCAGCTCGGCTTGAACACGACCAGCAGCACCACCGCCACGAGCACCAGCAGCGGCAATTCGTTGAACCAGCGGAACCAGACGTGCGAGTGCGGGTTGTCGGTTCCGCGGAATTCGCGCACCAGCCGCCCGCACCACAGATGAAAGCCGATCAGCACCACGACCAGCGCGGTCTTGAGCTGCAACCACCAGGCGGTCCAGTCGAAGTACAGGGTGGCGAGCACCACGCCCAGGAGCACGGTCAGCACCGCCCAGGGGGTAATGAACCCGTACAGCTTGCGCTCCATGACCTCGAGCCGCTCGCGGGTCGTCGCGTCGTCCGTCATGGCGTGGTGCACGAACAGGCGCGGCAGGTAGAACAGACCCGCGTACCAGGACACGAAAAAGACGATGTGGAAAGCCTTCAACCAGAGCATGGCGCTCAATGTCCTCGGTGCCTGGGGCTGCGGCGGTCTCGATCCGTCCTGCCTGTGAACCTTGGCGCACTCTATCACGAGGTCCGCCGGGTACGCTGCGGCGCGAGCCCATTTGGCGTTACCATAGCTAGCTTTGGAGTCGAGTCGGCATGATAAAGGTAGGGATCGTCGGGGGCACCGGGTACACCGGGGTGGAACTGTTGCGGCTGCTTGCCACCCATCCGCAGGTCGACCTGGCGGCAATTACCTCGCGGTCCGAGGCGGGGCGACGGGTTGCGGATGTGTTCGGCAACCTGCGCGGCCACCTCGACCTGGTCTTCAGCGAGCCCGACGTGGCGACTCTGGCGGCCTGCGAGCTGGTGTTTTTCGCCACGCCCAACGGCACCGCCATGCGCATGGTGCCCGACCTCCTGGCCACGGGCACCCGCGTGATCGACTTGGCGGCGGATTTTCGGCTCCAGGATCCGGCCGTCTGGGAACATTGGTACGGCATGCCGCACGCCTGTACGGACCTGCTGGAAGAGGCTGTCTACGGCCTCCCCGAAGTCAACCGCGCGGCAATTCGCGGGGCCCGCCTGGTCGCCAACCCCGGCTGCTACCCGACCGCCGCTGCACTGGGTTTTCTGCCGCTGATCGAGCAGGATCTGATCGACGTGCGCACCCTGGTGGCGGACTGTAAATCGGGCGTCAGCGGGGCCGGGCGGGGTGCCAACGCCGCCATGCTGATGGGCGAGGTCGGTGAGAGCTTCAAGGCCTACGCCGTGCCCGGGCACCGCCACCTGCCAGAGATTAGGCAGACGCTTGCCGGGGTGCGCGGCGCGCCGGTGACACTGACCTTCGTGCCACATCTGCTGCCGATGATCCGCGGCATCCACGCGACGTTGTATGGCCGCCTGTTGGGCGAGGTGGATCTGCAGGCGCTGTTCGAGTCCCGCTACGCCGACGAGCCGTTCGTCGACGTGCTGCCCGCCGGCAGCCACCCCGAGACCCGCTCCGTGCGCGGGGTCAACCATTGCCGGATCGCGGTGCATCGGCCGCAGGGCGGCGATACCGTGGTGGTGCTGTCGGTCATCGACAACCTGACCAAGGGGGCCGCCGGTCAGGCGGTGCAGAACATGAACCTGATGTTCGGCCTGGCGGAGACGGCCGGGCTCGAACACGTCGCGTTACTGCCCTGAGGGCACGAGGGGAATGGCGAAGGTCAAGGACAAGCGGGTCACGTCGCCGCGTATCGTGCAGCCCGGTTCCCCGGTACGGCCGTCCCTGCTGGTGGCCCTGGGAGCGGCGATTTTGGGCTGGACCTGGGTCACCTACGACTTCGGCCTGCAGCGGGCGGGGTTCCACAGCGACGCGGCCGCCGGTCGGCGCGACGGGCTGAGTGCGGAGATCCGGGCCCTGAAGGCCGAGCGCGAGGAGCTGATGCTCGCGGTGGCAAACCTCGAACGCAGCAGTCAGATCGATCGCAGCGCGGCACAGCAGGCGCAGCAGCGGATCATGCAGCTGCAGAACGAGCGCGCCGCGCTCAAGCGCGAAGTGGCCTTTATGCGCCAGCTGCTCGAGGCCAACGACGGGCCGATCCGCGTGCGGGACTTCGCGCTGGCGGCCGACGGCGAGGAACGCGGCTATCGTTACCGCTTCGTCGTCGCCCAGGCGCAGGAGGGCGGCGACGTACTGGAGGGCGAGATCCGCGTGGCGGTCCGCGGCCGCAGCGGGGAAGCCGTACGCTACCTGCGTCAGGAAGAACTGGCGCAAGACCAGGCGAAGGGTCACAAAATGCGCTTTCGGAACTTTCAGGAGGTGGAGGGCAGACTGCTGCTGCCGGCAGGCTTTGCGCCCGAGACCGTCGTGGTCGAGGTCGCGCCCGACGGCAAGAAGCTGCAGGGTCTGCAAAAAGAGTTCGATTGGAAACTGTCCGGCACCTGAGGGGGCGGGCAGCGGAGGGAGTTGGCTATGGCTCGAATGCGCAAGTTCAAGGCGCCCAAGGTCTCGACGGTGATCGGGCACGGGACCACCATCACCGGCAATGTCCATTTCGCCGGCGGCCTGCATCTCGACGGCGCCATCAAGGGCAACGTGAGCGGCGAGCCCGCAAGCGACTCGACCCTGACCATCAGCGAGCGTGGCCAGGTCGAGGGCGACGTACGCCTCGAAAACCTGATCCTTAACGGTACGGTGATCGGTGACGTCTATGCCGACGGGCGGGTGGAACTGGCGTCGGCCGCGCGGGTAACCGGTACCGTGTACTACCGACTGCTGGAGATGGCCATGGGGGCCGAGGTCAACGGCCAGCTGGTCCACTCCGAGGACCCAGAGCCCCGAACCATAGGCCAGGAGGCGCCCCCGGCGCCCCTGGGGGTAGAGGGTAATAGTTGACTATTTAACTCAGAAAAGCCAAAATTTTGCCATTGAGGCCCGTCAGGGCCGGCAAGTCTTAAGGTGAACGCAGATGAACGAGCAAGCCGTAGAATCCAACGACCCGCTGGTCTTTACCCCGGCAGCGGCCCAAAAGGTTTCCGAACTGATCGCCGAAGAGGGCAACCCGGAGCTGATGCTGCGCATCTACGTGCAGGGTGGCGGTTGTTCCGGCTTCCAGTACGGTTTCACCTTCGACGAGAACGTCAACGAGGGCGACGAGCGCGTGGTCACCGACGGGGTGACCCTGCTGATCGACCCCATGAGCGTGCAGTACCTCATGGGAGCGGAAGTCGACTACTCCGAAGGCCTGCAGGGCGCGCAATTCGTCATTCGCAACCCCAACGCCGCGACCACCTGCGGCTGCGGTTCCTCGTTCGGGGTCTGACCCCGACTCAGAGGTGGCGCCGGACGTGGACCACGTCCGCGTCCGCGGCGTCGCGCGCAATGCGGAAACCCAGGCGCTCGCACAGCGAAAGCATCTTGGCGTTGTTGGCGAGTACTTCGCCTTCCATGACCTCGATACCCCGGTCGCGCGCCACCGCCATCAGGCGGCGCATCAGTTCGCGCCCGATACCGTGGCGCTGATACTCGTCGCCGACGGTCAGGGCGAACTCGCATGAGTGACGGTCGGGGTTCGAGACGTAGCGCCCGACCCCCAGCATGCGCGTCTCGGGCGTGCCCTCGCGGATTACTGCCACCAGCGCCATCTCGCGGTCGTAGTCGATCTGCGTGAAGCGCGCCAGCATCAGCGGCGTGAGCTTGTCCAGGCTCTGCATGAACCGGAAGTACTTGCTCTCGGCCGAGAGCGACTGCACGAACGCCTGCTCGATTTCGGCGTCCTCTGGCCGGATCGGCCTGATCACTACATCAGTGCCGTCTGGCATCTGCCACTCGGAGACCAGCTCGACCGGGTAGGGATGGATGGCCATGTGGCCGTAGCGTGCGGTGCTGGTGGTCGGTGCCGCCACCACCACGCGGGCGTCGACCGCGATCACGCCGTCTTCGTCCACCAGCAACGGGTTGATGTCCAGTTCCTGGATCTCGGGCAGCTCGCAGGCGATCTCGGAAATGCGCTGCAGGACGTCGATCAGCTTGCGCAGGTCCGCCTCGGGTAGATTGCGGAAATGCTTGAGGTAGCGCGCCGCGCGGGTGCCCTTGATCAACTCGTTGCTCAGGTAGCCGTTGAGCGGCGGCAGGGCGACATTGGTGTCGGCGAAGATCTCCACCGCGGTGCCGCCGGCGCCGAAGCTGATCACCGGGCCGAACACCGGGTCGGCGGCGATGCCGATCATGATCTCGCGCGCGTGCGGGCGCTCGAGCATGGGTTCGATGGTGACCCCGTCGATGCGCGCGTCCGGGCTGTTGGCGCGCACGCTGTCGATCATCTCGCGGAAGGCGGTGCGTACCGAGCGCGGCTCGCGGATGTTGAGCCGCACGCCGCCCACGTCGGATTTGTGGGTGATGTGCGGTGAATTGATCTTCATCGCGACCGGCAGGCCGACGCCCTCGGCGGCGACCAGCGCGTCGGCCGCCGAGTTGACGTTGATGGCCGGGGAGGTCGGGATCTGGAAGGCGCGCAGCACGGCCTTGGCCTCGGCGCTGCTCAAGGTGTGGCGGCGCTCGCCCAGGGCGTGCTCGATGATCAGGCGCGCGCCCTCGACGTCAGGCTCCTTGTGCCGCGACAGCGGTCCCGGCGCCTGCAGCAGAGACTTCTGGCTGCGCCGGTAGCAGGCGAGGTAGCCGAAGGCCTCTACCCCGGCCTCGGGGCTGCGAAACTGCGGGATGCCCGCCTCGGCGAAGCGTCCCCGGCCCTCCTCCACCAGGCCGGCGCCCATCCAGCACGCCAGCACCGGCTTGTCCGATTCCCCGGCAGCGGCGATCACTCCCTCCGCGCAGCTCGTCGGGTCGGTCATCGCCTGGGGCGTGAGCAGCACCAACAGGCCGTCGACGCCCTTGTCCTGCAGCACCGCCTCGGTGGCGGCGCGGTAGCGCTCGGCGTCCGCGTCGCCGAGGATGTCGACGGGGTCGCTGTGCGACCAGTGGTTGGGCAGTACCTCGCCGAGCCGGTCGATGGTCAGGGAAACGAGTTCGGCCAGCGGTACGTTGAGATCACTGGCCCGGTCGGCCGCCATGACGCCGGGGCCCCCGCCGTTGGTGATGATCGCCAGGCGGGGTCCCTCCACGCGGGCGCCGGAGGCGAGTAGTTGGGCGGCGGCGAACAGTTCGGCGACCGACTTCACCCGCACGGCACCGGCGCGCTGGATGGCCGCATCGAACACGTGGTCGGCGCCAACCAGCGCGCCGGTGTGCGACACGGCGGCGCGCGTGCCGCTCTCGTTGCGGCCGGACTTGACCACGATGACCGGCTTCAGTCGGGCGGCGACACGCAGCCCGCTGATGAAGCTGCGGGCGTTGGAGATGCCCTCGACGTAGAGCAAGATGCTGCGCGTCTCCGGATCGATGGCGAGATAGTCGAGTACGTCGCCGAATCCGATGTCGGCGGTCGCGCCCAGCGAGGCCACGGCCGAGAAGCCGAAGCCCATGGTGTCGGCCCAATCGAGCAGTGCGGTGCAGAAGGCCCCGGACTGGGCCACCAGTGCGACGTGGCCGCTGCGCGCCTGGCTCTTGGCGAAGGTCGCATTGAGGCCGACCCTGGGGCGCAGCACGCCCAGGCAGTTGGGGCCGACCAGCGGGATGTTGTGGGTCCGCGCGATGTCGACCACTTCGCTCTGCATGTTGGCGCCCGCTCGCCCGACCTCGGCAAAACCTGCGGACAGCACGATCGCCGCGCCGACGCCGTGTTCGCCGCACTCGCGCATCACCCCAGGGATGCACTTCGCGGGTATGGCGATCACGACCAGGTCGATGTGGTGGTCGATCTCGCTCACCGAGGGGTAACTCTTCATGCCCAGGACGGTTGGGTGCTTCGGGTTGACCGGGTAGATGTCGCCCTTGAAGCCGCCCTCGACGATATTGCGCAGCACCTGACCGCCGACCGACTGCTCGCGCTCGGAGGCACCGATGACGGCGACGGAAGAGGGTTCGAAGACGTTGCTCAGGTAGTGCTTTTTCATTTGATGCGGCGCAATAAGCTGGGTTGGTTGGGCCTAACTATAGGGCCATTCGCACTCGTCTTGGCCGCGGGACGAGGGAGTGCTGCGCTGTGTCAAATGGGTTGGCGGTCCGGTTGCGTCAAAGTTGAACCTCGAGCCTTTTCTCGTGCCCGTATCGGC
>JARRQB010000006.1:0-12098 GCA_037382265.1 Gammaproteobacteria bacterium
GTCGCTCAGCAGCGATCCCCGATCCTCGTGCCATTCGCCGAGCACCCAGCGGGTCGCTTCGATACCTTCGAGCCCCAAGGCGTGGATCGCCTGGCGGTGGGTGTGGCCGTGAATCAGCCGGCGCGCGCCGTGCTCGCGCAGGTAACGGGCGACGGTGTCGGCGTTGACGTCCATGATCTCGTCGGCCTTGAGCGAGGTGGCCTCGCCGCTGCGGCGGCGGTATTCGGCGGCCAGCGTGGCGCGTTCGGCCAGCGGTTTGGTCAGGAAGTCGGCAACGAAGGCCGGATTGCGCAGCATGGCGCGGGCCCGTTGGTAGTCGGTGTCGTCGGTGCACAGCAGGTCGCCGTGCATCAGCAGGGTCGGTTCCCCGGCGACCGTCACCACGGTTGCCTCGGGCAACAGTGCGGCGCCCGTGGCGGCACAAAAGCGCTCGCCGAGCAGGAAATCGCGGTTGCCGTGCTGCAGCCGTAAGGCGACGCCGCCGGCCGTGAGCCCGGCCAGCCCACGGCGCACCCGCTCCGCCACCTGGCTGTCGTCGTCGTCGCCGATCCAGGCGTCGAACAGATCGCCCAGGATGTAAAGCGTCTCGGCCGTGGCGGCACGGCCGGCTAGAAAATCCAAAAAGCGCGCCAGCGCCCCGGGGTGCCCGGCGCTCAGGTGCAGATCCGCAATGAACAGCTGCTCGCCCACGGGGATCGAGGGTCGGGCAGTCTCAGCCGACAGTGGCCTGTTCGATGACCACGTCCTCGACCGGCACGTCCTGATGGCCGCGCCTGGTGGCGGTCGCCACCGCCTTGATACGGTCGACGACGTCCATGCCCTCGACCACCTTGCCGAACACGCAGTAGCCCCAGCCGTCCTGACCGGGGTAATCGAGGACGTCGTTGTCCTTGACGTTGATGAAGAACTGGGCGGTCGCCGAGTGCGGGTCCCCGGTACGCGCCATGGCGATGCTGCCGCGCGCATTCTTCAGGCCGTTCTTGGCCTCGTTCTCGATCGCCGGGCGCGTCGCCTTCTGCACCATGTCGGGCGTCATGCCGCCGCCCTGGATCATGAAGTTGCCGATCACGCGGTGAAAGATGGTGCCGTCGTAGAAGCCGTCTTCGACGTACTGCTTGAAGTTCGCGGCGGTGACGGGGGCGTTTTGCTCGTCGAGTTCTATGACGATGTCACCGTGGTTGGTCTTGAGCGTGATCATTGGTCGGATCCTCAGTGTCGGTTGCTGGAGCGGCGGGTCAGGGCAGGCGAGTAGCCGATTCGATCAGGACGGTTTCGGCCGGCACGTCGCTGCGTCCACCGGAGCGGATCGTCGGTACCTCCGCGATGATGTCGACCACGTCCATGCCCTCGACGACGCGGCCGAACACCGCGTAGCCCCAGCCGTCCTGGCCCGGGTAGTCGAGAAAGGCGTTGTCGGCGTGGTTGATGAAGAACTGCGCGGTGGCCGAGTGCGGGTCGCGGGTGCGGGCCATGGCGACCGACCCGCGGGTGTTCTTCAGGCCGTTGTCGGCCTCGTTCTCGACGGGTTCGTGGGTCGGCTTCTTTTCCAGCTCCGCGGTCAGACCGCCGCCCTGGACCATGAAATTGGGGATGACCCGATGGAAGATCGTGCCGGCGTAGAAGCCCTCGTCGACGTAGCGCAGGAAGTTCGCGACGGTCTTGGGAGCCTTCGCCTGGTCGAGTTCCAGGGTGATGTCCCCCTTGGACGTCTGCATCAGCACGCGCACCGTTTCGGCCTGGACGGGCAGGGCGAAGGCGCAGGTCAGGGCAATAAGGGTCAGCAGTCGAATCATCTGGCCGGGCTCCCGGTCGGTTGGGGAAAGAGGCGCCATGATATCGGCACGGCCGGGCCCGAGAAACCCCGCGGATGCGGTAAACTCGAATGCTTTACCCCGAAGCAGCGAACGGCCCCGCCATGCTCACCATCTACAACGATCTCACGCGCACCAAGGAGACCTTCGAGCCGTTGCAGCCCGGCCAGGTGCGGATGTACGTGTGCGGCATGACGGTCTACGACCTGTGTCACTTGGGCCATGCGCGGGTTTTGGTGGTGTTCGACACCGTTGCGCGGTACCTGCGCGCGCGCGGCTACGCGGTGACTTACGTGCGCAACATCACCGATATCGACGACAAGATCATCAAGCGCGCCAACGACAACGGCGAGCCCTTCCACGAGCTGACCCGCCGCTTCATCGCGGCCATGCACGAGGACGCGGCCGCGCTCGGTGTGCTGCCGCCCGATCTCGAGCCCAAGGCCACCGAGCACATCGAAGAACTCCTGGTGATGATCCAGCGGCTGATCGCCAACGGCCATGCCTACGTTGCCGACAACGGCGACGTCTACTACGACGTGCGCAGCTTTCCCGGATACGGCCGGCTGTCGGGCAAGTCGATCGACGACCTGGAAGCCGGCGCACGTGTCGAGCCGGGCGATGCCAAGCGCGACCCGCTGGACTGCGCCTTGTGGAAGTCCGCCAAGCCGGGCGAGCCGGCCTGGCCCTCGCCGTGGGGCGAAGGCCGCCCCGGCTGGCACATCGAGTGTTCGGCGATGGCGACCAAGGCGTTGGGGGACACCTTCGACATTCACGGCGGCGGCGCCGACCTGACTTTTCCACACCACGAGAACGAGATCGCCCAGTCCGAGGGTGCCACCGGGCATCCATTCGTCAACTACTGGATGCACAACGGCTTTGTGCGCATCAACGAGGAGAAGATGTCCAAATCGCTGGGCAACTTTTTCACCGTGCGCGAGATCCTGGCGCGTTACCGCCCGGAGGAGGTGCGCTATTTCATCCTCACCAGTCATTACCGCAGTCCGCTCAACTACGACGACGTCCACCTCGACCAGGCGCGCGGCGCGCTGACCCGGCTCTACACGGCCCTGCGCGGCCTGCCTTCTGAGACACCGGTGCGGTTCGATTCGCCCTTTGTCGGTCGCTTCCACGCGGCCATGGACGACGATTTCAACACCCCGGAGGCGTTCGCCGTGCTGTTCGATCTGGTGCGCGAGATCAACCGCCTGCGCAGCGACGACGAGGCCGGGGCCGCCGTGCTGGCGGCCGAACTGCGGTACCTGGGCGGGGTCCTCGGCCTGCTGCAGGACGAGCCGGAGGCCTTTCTGAAGGGTCAGGCTGCCGGCGCCGCGGCGGCGGCCGAGTCCGGGCTGGACGATGCGGCGGTCGAGGCGCTCATCGCGCAGCGGCTGACCGCGCGCCAGGCGCGCGACTGGGGCGAAGCCGACCGCATCCGCGACGAACTCAAGGCCAGCGGCATTGTCCTCGAGGACGGTGCCCAGGGCACCACGTGGCGCCGCGGGTGACGCGGCCGTGACCCGTGAGGAGAAGGTATTCGGCGTCTTCTACCGCGATTATGCGCACGAGATTGCCATCAGTTCGGCACACCCGGAGTCGCTGCTGGCGACGCGAATCCCCGCCCTGGCCGAGCGCCTGCTGGTCGACCGGGACAACTTCCTGGGTATCGTCGATCGCAACGACGCCGTACTGCAGTTGTACCAGCAGGACGACGGCACCGTCGCTGTCGAGCTGCTGCGATCGGGCAGGGGCGACTTTCTGCGCGGCAGCGCGCCGCTGGCCGAGGTGCTGGCGCTGCTCGCCGACCTGCCGCCGGTGTTTGTCGACGATCTGGTGCCGAACGGCAGGCGCATCGGGGGGCCCGACTGAGGTTTCTGCCGCGGGGTCGGGTCGGTGCAGCCGTCGCGGGACGGGGCACTACACTTGAGGTAGTACAGGCGGTGGGAGAACCTGGTGCGCCGCGTCTGGTATTTGCTTTGGGTGGCGCTGCTGTTGGCGATGGTGTTGGCTCCTTGGGCCGCGGCGCGCGCGTCCGATCGCGCGGCCCAGCGGGCGAGTCTGGTGGCCGAGGTGGACAGGGAGATCGCCGGCATGCCGCCGAGCGCCGGCGTCGAATGTCTGTCCGCCCCCGTCCTGCGCGCCTTGCGCGAGGTGCCGCGCCACGCCTTCGTGCCCGTCGCGTACGCCGACGAGGCTTACCAGGATCGGCCCTTGCCCATCGGTCACGGGCAGACCATTTCCCAGCCGACCATCGTCGCCCTGATGACCGAGCTGCTCGCCGTGCGGCCGGGCGACCGGGTCCTCGAGCTGGGTACGGGGTCGGGCTACCAGGCGGCGGTGCTGGCGGCGCTCGGCGCCGAGGTGTTCAGTATCGAGATCGTGCCCGCACTGGGCGAGCGGGCGCGCGCCGTGCTGGACCGAGAGGGCTATGGCGGCGTGCACACGCGCATTGGGGACGGCTACTTCGGTTGGCCCGGGCAGGAACCCTTCGACGCCATCGTGGTGACGGCCGCCGGCGACCATATCCCGCCGCCGCTGGTGCGCCAGCTCAAACCCGGGGGGCGTATGGTCCTGCCGGTGGGCGGCCGTTATCTGACCCAGCACCTGGTGCTGGTGGAGCGCGCGGCCGACGGCAGCGTGTCGACGCGGGAGCTTCTGCCGGTCAGGTTCGTGCCGTTGACCGGGGAGCATTGAGCGGTGGCCCGCCCGGCCGATGGCAGCTCTGCCTGAACGCCCCCCCTGGATCGCCGTCGGACTGATCTCCGGCACTGCCCTGGCTTACGAGGTGCTGCTCACCCGGCTGTTCGCGCTGGTGCACTGGCACCACCTGGTGGCCACCGTGATCAGCCTCGCGCTGCTCGGCTACGGTGCCAGCGGCACCTTCCTGGCGCTGGCGCAGCACCGCGTGCGCGAGCGCTTCGCGGTCGTGTTTCTGAGCAACGCCGCGCTGTTCGCGCTGGGCATGTTGGCGTGCTTCGCGCTGGCTCAGGCGATTCCGCTCGATCCACAGGCTGTCAGCTGGGAACCGACTCAGCTGCTGCGCCTGGCCGCGGTCTACCTGGTGCTCGCGCTGCCCTTCTTCGGTGCCGCCAACTGTATCGGGCTGGCGCTGTGGCGCCATGCGGCGCGGATTCCCCGCCTGTACAGCGTCGACCTGCTGGGGGCGGGCGTGGGTGCCCTGACCGTCGTAGTGCTGTTGCAGTTGCTGCACCCGGCAGTGGTGCTGCCGGTGCTGGTGGTGCTCGGCCTGCTCGGGACGGCCGCGGCGGCGTTCGAGCTGCGGCGCGGGCGGGCAGCGGCCGTGGCGTTCGCGGTCGTGGTGGCGGGTGTGCTGTGGCAGCGGGGGGCGGTCGCCCTGCACCCGGCCGCCTACAAAGACCTGGCCCGGACGCTGGACGTGGTCGGCGCGCAAGTAGAGACGACCACCTCCGGCGCCATGGGCGTCGTTACCGTGGTGCGCAACGATCGCGTGCCGCTGCGGGCGGCGCCGGGGATGAGCCTGTTGGCGAGCGAGTTGCCGCCGGAGCAGCGCGCGGTGTTCGTCGATGGCGATGCGCGTGGGGCGCTCGACCGCTCGAGCCCGGGGGCACCGCCGGGCTACCTGCGGGACCTGGTCTCGGCCTTCCCCTATGCGGTGCTGCGGGCGCCGCGCGTACTGGTGGTCGGCGCGGGCGCCGGCGGGCGGGTGCTGCAGGCGCTGGCCCACGGCGCCCGCGAGGTGGTGGCGGTGGAGGGCAGCCCGCAGCTGGTCGAACTGCCTTGTCGGCACTATCGGACGTTCACGGCCGCCTGCAGCACGCCGCGCGCGCATTGGCGCGTCACGGAGGTCCGGGCCTTTTTGGCGGGCCTGCCGCAGGCCTTCGACCTGATTGGCGTGAGTGCCAGCGCGGACCTGGCGGGCACCGACGCCCTGAGCGAGACCTACGAGCTGACGGTCGAGGCGTTTGCCCAGTACCTGGACCACCTGACGCCGCGCGGGCTACTCGCGCTCGACGGGCCGACCCGGCTGCCGCCGCGCCTGGCCCTGCGCCTGGTCGCGACCGCCCGCGCCGCGCTGGCCGCCCGCGGCGTGGCGGAGGCTGGCCGCCACGTCGCGATGCTGCGCGGGTGGCAGCAGTTCGCCCTGCTGGTGAGCGCCACGCCGATCGATCCGGAACGCGCCGCGGCCCTGCGGGAGTTTGCCCGGACCCGCGCCTTCGACCTGGTGTGGCTGCCCGATCTCGAGCCCGACGAACCAAATCGCTACCAGCGCCTGGCGGAACCCAGGTTTCACGCTGGCGCCGCCGCCCTGCTGGGGCCGGCCGCCGGGGCGTTTGCCTACGCGTTCGACGTCACGCCGGCCACCGACGATCGCCCCTACGCCCGCCTGTTCACCCGCGCCCGCGACCTGGGCGAGGCGCTGGGCGCGGCCGAGGGTGTGGGCGGCAGCCGGCTCGACGCCGGCTTCGTGATGGCGGCGGCCACCCTGGTGCAGGCGCTGGCCGCCGGGGCCCTGTTCATCCTGCTGCCGTTGGTCGGCCGGCGGCGGACCGGGCGGGCGGGCGGGCACGGTTGGGCCTGGCGCACACCGCTGTACTTCGGCCTCATCGGCCTCGCCTTCCTGTTCGTCGAGATTGCCTGGATCCAGCGTTTGCAGCTGTTCCTCGGCCACCCGATCTACGCGACCGCCGTGGCGCTGGAGGCATTTCTGGTTTTCGCCGGTCTCGGCAGCCTGGCCTGCCAGCGCCTGGCCGAGGCGGCTGCGCCGGCGCGGCTGCGCCTGGCGGTGGTGGCCATCGTGGTCATCGGCTTGTCGTACGTGTTCGGCCTGCCGACCCTGCTCTATCGGCTGGCGGATCTACCGGACTGGACCCGGGTGCTGGTGAGCATCGCGTTGCTGGCGCCGTTGGCTTTCGCGATGGGGATGCCGTTCCCGCTCGCGCTGCGCGCGCTCGGCAGCGAGGCGCCCGGTCTGGTGCCCTGGGCCTGGGCGGTCAACGGCTGCGCGTCAGTGGTGAGTGCGGTCGCCGCCCCGTTGCTTGCCGCGGCCGTGGGGTTCAGCGGGCTGCTGTTGATGGGCCTGACCTGCTACCTGGTGCTGCCCGCGGTGTTTTCCCGCTCAGCCGCTGGCGACCGGGCGTGACGGGTCCCGGATCCACTCGCTCCACGAGCCGGCATAGAGCCGGGCGCCACGCAGTCCCGCGATCTCCATAGCCAACAAGTCGTGACAGGCGGTGACGCCGGAGCCGCACATGCAGGCGCAGGTTTCCGGAGCGCGGCCGGCGAGCAGCGGCGCATAGAGTGCATGCAATCGGTCGGCAGGCAGGAAGCGGCCGTCGGCGCGGAGGTTCTGCTGCAGCGGCAGGTTCACGGCGCCGGGGATGCGGCCAGCCACCGGGTCGATGGGTTCTGCCTCGCCGCGGAACCGTTCGGCGGTGCGCGCATCGATCAGGAGCCAGCGCCCGGTGTTCAGGTCGGCCAGGATCTCGGCGCTGCCGAGCACCATCGACTCGTCCGGCATGCCGGCAAACGCGGCCGGCGCCGGCGTCGGCGTCGCGGCGTCGACCGGCAGGCCGGCGGCCGTCCAGGCGGGCCAGCCGCCGTCGAGCACCGCCGCGCCGCGGTGTCCGAGCCAACGCAACAGCCACCAGACGCGCACTGCCATGTTGCCGCCGGTGTCGTCGTAGGCGACCACCTGGCTGCCGGGCCCCACCCCTTGGCGGCCAAACCAGTCCACCAGGTGCCGCGGGTCAGGCAGGGGGTGTCGCCCGGTGTCGGGCCCGACCGGTCCCGACAGGTCGTCGTCGAGGTGGGCGTAGCGCGCCCCCGGGACGTGCGCTGCGGCATGGGCGATGCGCCCTTTGGCGGTGTCGGCCAGGTCGAAGCGGCAGTCGAACACCACCCAGTTAGGGTCGTCCAGGTGTGTGGCCAGGGTGCCGACGTCGACCAGGGTGTCATGTGCCGGGGTCATGTGTCACTCCTTAGGTCCGTCGCGCAGGCGCGGTGGCGCGAAACACACCCGCGGACCAGTCGTTTTGCAGCACTGCGAGCCAACCGTAAGCCATTGCGCACCGCACCTGCCAATGCCGTGGCTGCCGCGTTACGCACGGCACCGCCGCCTTTCGTGTTCCGGAGCGTGCCGTCGAATCATTCCAGCGACAGGATGAACTCCCACTGCGCCTCGGTCACCGGCATGATCGACAGGCGGTTGCCCTTGCGCAGCAACGGGAAGTCGGCGAGCTGCCGGTCGGCGTAGGCCTTGAGTTCCCGCAGGCTGACGTTGCGTTTGAGGTGGCGCCTGTACGTGACGTCGACCATGTACCAGCGTGGCTTGTCGGGGTCGCTCTTGGGATCGTAGTACGTGGACGCGGGATCGAAAGCGGTGTGGTCCGGATAGCCATCCTTGACCACCTCCATGATGCCGACGATGCCGGGTTCGTCGCAGTTCGAGTGGTAGAAGAAGGCCCAGTCGCCCCGTTTCATCTGGTCGCGCATCATGTTGCGCGCCTGGTAGTTGCGCACGCCGTCCCAGTGCTCGGTGCTGCGGGGCATGGCCTTGAGGTGGTCGATCCCGAACACGTCGGGTTCGGATTTCATGAGCCAGTAGGCGGGCATGGGGCGCGGTTCTCCCGTGACAGCTTCGAGCGAGGTCGAAATTGTAGGCGAGGCCGGGCGCGGTTTCCCGCGCGAGCGCAAACGGCGGCCTTGCCGCCCCGGGGCGCATGTCGCGGCTCGGTGCCCAGCTCAGGGTTTGCCGGTGCAGCCGGCCAGGTCTCGGGCAAGGCGGTGAAAGGTCTCGAGCCGGACCGCGGCAATTTCCCCGGCCGCCGCGGCGGCCAACACGGCGCAAGCTGGTTCGTATTCGTGAGCGCAGTTGCGGAAGGCACAGCGGCCGAGGTAGGGACGGAACTCGCGGAAGCCGCGCTCGAGTTCGCCACGGTCGACATGACCGATGCGGAAGCTGCGCACGCCGGGCGAATCGATGAGCTGACCGCCGGTCGGCAACTCGTACAGGGTGGCGGTCGAGGTGGTGTGTCGCCCGAGGCCGGTAGCCTTGGAGAGCCGCCCGACCTGGGCTTCCTGGTCCGGAATCAGGCTATTGACCAGGGACGACTTGCCGACCCCCGACTGGCCCACGAGGATCGCGGTCTCGCCGCGCAGCTGTTCGATCAGCGGGTCGAGCCCGTGCTCGCGCTTGGCGCTCACCGCGATCACCGGGTAGCCGATGGCGACGTAGGGTGCGAGGCGTTCAGCGAAGGCCGCACGGCCCGAGCCGTCGAGCAGGTCGCTCTTGTTGAGAGCGATCAGCGCGGCGACGCCGCTCAGTTCCGCCGCCACCAGGTACTGGTCGAGCAAGAAGCCGGACGGTTCGGGTCGCGGCGCGAGCACCACGACCATGCGCGTGATGTTGGCGGCCAGGGGCTTGTTGCGGCCGGCGTAGTCCGGGCGGGCCAGCACCGTGCCGCGAGCGAGCAGCGCGACGACCACGCCCTCGCTCGTGCCCGTAGGCTGCCAGATCACGCGGTCGCCGCACACGGGTTCGCCGACGTTGGCGCGCGACAGGCAGTGGAGCAGCCGGCCGCCTGCCTCGGCTACCACCAGGTTCGGGCCGTGGCGCGCCACCACCTGGCCCTCGCGCGGCGCCGCCTCGTCCGCGACGCGCTCGCTGCGGCGCTCGACCGCGCGGCCGGCGCGCTCGCGCCGCTGCTCCTGGATCCTGGCGATGCGCTCCCTCTGGCGTTCCGTCAGCCGGCGGCGGGGCATGGCGCTGGCGATTCCGAGGTGCCCGCGAGGTGCCGGATGCGAACCGGTGCCGGCGGGTGACTGTGGTGAAAGGCGGAATACCAGGGGTCGGGGGTAAGCGTGCTCGCGTTGTCGCGGTACAGCTTGACCAGGGCGCTGATCAGAACCTCCGCACCGACCTGCCGCGCCGCGAAATCGTCCGCCTCGAATTCCTGTCGGCGCGACAGGGCCGCTGCCAGCGGACGCAGGAAGATGGTGAAGGCTGGTGCGACGAGCAGAAACAAGGCCAGCGCCAGCGCCGGCGAGCGCCCGTCGACGCCGAGACCCGTGTAGAACCAATCCTGCCGGGCGAGCCACCCGAGCAGGGCCAGGCTCCCCAGCGACAGCACGGCCGACAGCGCCAGACGCTTGGCCACGTGCCGCCGACTGAAATGGCCCAACTCGTGGGCCAGCACCGCCTCGATCTCCTCGTCGGAGAGCCCCTCCAGCAGGGTGTCGAAGAACACGATGCGCTTGCTGCGCCCGAAGCCGGTAAAGTAGGCGTTACCGTGCCCGGAGCGGCGCGAACCGTCCATCACGAACATACCGTCGCTGCGAAAGCCGCTGCGCGCCAGCAGCCTCTCCAGCCGTCTGCGCAGGGTCGGTCGTTCGAGCACTTCGAAGCGATTGAACAGCGGCGCGATCCAGATCGGATAGGCCCAGCTGAAGGCCAGGGTGAAGCCGAACCACACGAGCCACGCGAACACCCACCAGGTGGTGCCGGCGTTGGTCATCAGCCACAACAGGGCGGCGGCCAGCGGCAGCCCGAGCACTGCGGCCAAGCCGGCGCCGAGCGCGAGGTCGCGGGCATACTGGCCGGGGGTGGTGCGATTAAAGCCGAAGCGGGCTTCGACGCCGAAGGTGCGCCACAGCCCGAGCGGCAGCTCCAGCACGCTGCCGATGAGCACGACCGCGCTGAGCAGGGCCAGACCGTGCCAAAGGCCTGTCAGACCCAGTTCCGAGCCCAGCCCGTCCAGCGCCGCGAGCCCGCCGCCCAGGGTCCAGCCGAACAGGATCAGGGCGTTCAGCACCAGCCGGACTCGTTCCACCCGGAGCCGGGCCAAGGTGTACTCGGCGGCCCGGCGATGCTCGTTGGGCGTGATCGCGTCGGCGAAGGCTCGTGGAACCGCAGCGGCATGGCGGCCGACGTGGCCGGCCTGGCGCGCGGTGAGCCACAGTTGCGTCAGGGTGCCGGCGAGCAGCACGCCCAGGAACAGGTAACTGAAGTCGTTCATCGCCCGCATGGTAGCGCCTGCGGTGCCGGCCGGCACATCCGGGTTAGAATGCGCGCCACGCAAACCCCGCCACGATGGAGGAGTCGGCATGCCGGTCTCGGACCAGACTCTGATATGGATCGATCTTGAGATGACCGGCCTGGACCCCCAGAACGACGTGATCATCGAGATCGCCACGGTGGTCACCGATCCTTACCTGACCGTGTTGGCCGAGGGGCCCGTCGTCGCGGTCCACCAGCCCGACGCGGTGCTTGCTGCGATGGACGAGTGGAACACCAATCAGCATACCCGCTCGGGACTGCTCGAACGTGTGCGGGCGAGCCGGCACGACGCCGCTGCCGCGGAGCGGGCGACGCTGGAGTTCCTGCGCGGCTGGGTGCCGGCCGGGGCGTCGCCGATGTGTGGCAACAGCATTTGCCAGGACCGCCGGTTCCTCGCGCGTCTCATGCCGCGGCTGGAGGCCTGGTTCCATTACCGCAACCTCGACGTGAGCACGCTGAAGGAGTTGGCCCGCCGCTGGGTGCCGCCAATCTATGCCGGCCACAAAAAGGACTCGTCGCACCTGGCGCTCGACGACATCCGCGACTCGATCGACGAACTGCGCTACTACCGCCAGCACCTGCTCAAGCTGTCCTGACGCCGAATCGTCGTGGCGCCGCCGCCCCCGCCGGCTATGCTTCCAGACAGAGCGACGCGGAACGGGGAAACCGCTCATGATCGACATTCAGCACATCCTCGGCGACGAGACCGAAGCCTTGCTCGGGCATCGCTGCACGACGATTTCCAGTGATCTGCTGCACCTGCCGGGACCGGATTTCGTGGATCGCGTGGTGGCCGCGTCGGACCGTAAGCCGGGGGTACTGCGCGCGCTGCAGACCCTGTTCAGCCAGGGCCGGCTCGGCGGCACGGGCTATGTGTCCATTCTGCCGGTCGACCAGGGCGTCGAGCACGCCGGCGGCGCCTCCTTTGCGCCCAACCCGAGCTATTTCGACCCGGAAAACATCGTCCGGTTGGCCATCGAGGGCGGCTGCAACGCGGTGGCGTCGACGCTGGGCGTGCTCGGTGCGGTCGGGCGACGGTACGCGCACAAGATACCCTTCCTGGTGAAGATCAATCACAACGAATTGCTGACCTACCCGAACATCCACGATCAGACGTTGTTCGCCAGCGTCGAGCAGGCCTTCGATATGGGGGCGGTCGCGGTCGGGGCAACGGTGTATTTCGGTTCGCCGGAATCGCGCCGACAGATCCTGGAGATCTCCGAGGCCTTTGCGCAGGCACACGACTTGGG
>JARRQB010000007.1:0-11575 GCA_037382265.1 Gammaproteobacteria bacterium
AATCGACGGCGACCCGTTCGGCGAGGTCCGTGTTGCGCGCGAGCAGGGCGTTGAGCTCGCGCTCGGAAAATCGCACCGTACGAGTGGCGCCCGCCTCGGTGTAGGGCTCCGGGGTCAGCGCCCCGGTGGGTGCCGGCGCGATGCCTTCGAGGCGTCGCAGCTTGGTCTCGAGCAGGCGCTCCTCGGCGGCATTCAGGGTGACGGGCTCGAACGTGCCGGGAAAGATGTAGGTGCGTACCAGCCAGGCGGTCAGCAAGCCGGTAGCCAGGATGCTGACCGCGACGATGGCCGCGACCTGCGGCCAGCTCGGGCCGCGGCGCGGCGGCTGCAGGGCGGCGGGGTTGGGGTCCGGGTCGTTCATGCGCGGCGCTCCTCGGGGCGCGGGGTCGGACCCCGATCATCGCGCGAGCCGCGGCTCACGCCAAGGTGCCCCTGTTCAGGTGCGCGGTCGGCCCGAGGCGCGCTGAAGCGCGCGCTACCAGGCGAAGCCGTGGGCGTCGGTGTCTTCCAGCCGTTCGCCGGGGTCTTCGACGCGCGCGGCGGCCAGCGCCGTGTCGACCAGGGCGCGTTGCTGCGCCTGATGCAGCGAGGCCTGTCCGCAGGCCGGCGAGGCCGACGGCGCACGCCCCGCGTAGCCCAGCGTCTGGTCGCTGCGGGTCAGTACCCGCAGATGATGTCGGATTTGATACCACGCCCCTTGGTTGCGGGGTTCCTCCTGACACCAGACCAGTTCCGCCGCGCCGGCGTAGGCTGCCAGCAACTCGCCGAGTCGCCGGCGCGGGAACGGGTAGAGTTGTTCGACGCGCAGCAGGGCGACGTCGTCGATTTTGCGGTTGCGGCGCTCCGCCAGCAGATCGAAGTAGACCTTTCCGCTGCACAGGACCACGCGCCGAACCCGATGCTGTTCGAGCGGGTCGGCCTCCGGCTGCACGACGGCGAGGCCGCCCTCGGCGCAGGCCTCCAATCTCGATTTGGACAGGGGGTGGCGCAGCAGGCTCTTGGGGGTCATCACCACCAGGGGCCGGCGGAAGCGACGCTTGATCTGGTCGCGCAGCAGGTGGAAGAACTGGGCCGGCGTGGACGGTACCCACACCCGCATGTTCAGTTCGGCGCACAACTGCAGATAACGCTCCAGTCTGGCTGAAGAGTGCTCCGGCCCCTGGCCCTCGAAGCCGTGCGGCAGGAACAGGGTCAGCTGGCACAGGCGGCCCCATTTGAGGTAGCCGCTGGAGATGAACTGGTCGATCACCACCTGGGCGCAGTTGCCGAAGTCGCCGAACTGCGCTTCCCAGATGACCAGGGTATTCGGACTCGAGGTGGCATAGCCGTACTCGAACCCGAGCACGGCCAGTTCGGACAGCAGCGAATTGATCACCTCGAAGCGGGGTTGGCCCTCGTGCAGGTGTGCCAAGGGCGTATGGCTGCGGTGTGCGCCCTGGTCGTGGTAGACGGCGTGGCGGTGCGCAAAGGTGCCCCTGGCCGAGTCCTGGCCGGACAGGCGGACCGCGTGGCCGTCGTCGAGCAGGGTGGCGTAGGCGAGGATCTCGGCCATGCCCCAGTCGATCGGCAAGTCGCCCTCGAGCATGCGTCGCCGGTCGCCGAGCACCCGCAGCACCCGCGGGTGCAGTTCGAAGTCGGCGGGTGTCGACAGGGCGCGCGCGCCGAGGCGCCGCAGCCGTTCCAACGGCACGCGCGTGTCGACCGTCTCGCCCGGGCGGGCCTGCAGATACTGCTCCCAGTGCGCCTCGTAGCCGGTGCGCGAGCCGTGCAAAAACTCCCGCACCACCACCTGGCCGGCCTCGAGCGAATCCTCGTAGGCCCGGGTCAGCGCATCCGGTTCCGCCGCGCCCAGCACGCCATCGGCGACCAGCCGCGCGGCGTACTGGGTGCGCGTGGTTTGGGTGGCGCGGATGCGCCGGTACATTTGCGGCTGGGTGATCATCGGCTCGTCGGCCTCGTTGTGGCCGTGCCGGCGGTAGCAGACCAGGTCGATCACCACGTCGTTGTGGAAGGTCAGGCGGTAGTCGAGCGCGAGCTGGGTCACGAACAGCACGGCGTCGGGGTCGTCGCCGTTGACGTGAAAGATGGGCGCCTGGATCAGCTTGGCCACCTCGGTGCAGTAGAGCGTCGAGCGTGCCTCCTGCGGGTGGCTGGTGGTGAACCCGATCTGGTTGTTGACCACCACGTGGACGGTGCCGCCGGTGCCGTAGGCCGGGGTCTTGGACAGGTTGAGGGTCTCAGTCACCACGCCCTGGCCGACGAACGCCGCGTCGCCGTGCACGATGACCGGCAGCACCAGGTCTCTGGCATCGCCGTCGTGGCGGTCCTGGCGGGCGCGACAACCGCCCTGCACGACCGGCGCGACGATCTCCAGGTGTGAGGGGTTGAACGCGAGCGACAGGTGCACCGGGCCGCCCGGGGTCTGGATGTTGGAGTAGAAACCCTGGTGGTACTTGACGTCGCCCGAGCCGTCGCGCCCGTCTGGGTCGTCCGCGCCTTCGAACTCCGAGAACAGCTCCCCCGGTGCCTTGCCGAGCAGATTGACCAGCACGTTGAGGCGGCCGCGGTGCGCCATGCCGAGCACGACGTCGGTAACGCCGCGGCGTCCGCCGCCCTGCACGAGCTCGTCGAGCAGTGGGATCAGCGAGTCGGCGCCTTCCAGCGAGAACCGCTTCTGGCCGACGTAGCGCCGGTGCAGGAAGCGCTCCAGACCCTCGGCCGCCGTGAGATCCCGCAGGATGTCGCGGCGCACCTCGGGCGTGTGCTGCTCGGCCCAGCGGCCGTGGCTCGATTCAAGTCGCTGCTCGATCCAGCGCCGCTCATCGGACGCGGACAGGTGCAGGTGCTCGCAGGCGACGGTGCCGCAGTACACGCGTTCGAGGATCTCGACGACCTCGCGGATCGGCCGCGCCCGACCGGCGTCGATGGACACCACGGCGACAGGCTGCTCCAACGCGTCCTCGCCCAGGCCGTAGTAGGCGGGGGTCAGTTCCTTGGGCCGGGGGCGGGGGGTCAGGCGCAGCGGGTCGACGTCGGCGTGCAGGTGGCCGAGCAGCCGGTAGGCGAGAATCAGGCGCTGGGCAGCGGAATGCGGCTCGGCAGGTTCGCGGCGCGGCTCGGCAGCGCCGCGGGGAGCCGCCTCCGGCGCACCGGCGCCGCGCTCGAACCCGTAAAAGAAGCTTCGCCACTCCGGCGCGACGCTCTCCGGGTCCTCGAGGAAGGCCTCGTAGAGCTGGTCGATGTATTCCGCATTGGCCCCACTGAACCCGGAGGAGCGCCGCAGAGCGTCCAGGGATCTGGTCGTCATGTGATGTCCCGGTTCGGATGCCCGTCGGGCGGGCAACCCACAGGACCTTAGCGAATCCGGGCCGGCCCCGTCCTTGACCGGCGGCAAGCCAATCCCCGGCCCGGTGCATCGCGGGCGCCGATCCGTTATAGTGCAGACAGTTGCAACGTCCAGCGGAACGGGCGTCGATACGCTCGCGGTTCTCGTTTCTCCGACCCGGCACGGCTCGAACTCCCTCGACCGCTCCACGCGCAGCGCGGCCCAGGCCGCGTCATCCGGGTGCGTTGCGCTCCCGGTCGCTGCGCGCACGCCCCGCGTCGCACGGCGATGGTTTTTTTCACCGCAATCCCTCATTCAGCAACAGCGAGTAACGATTTATGAATCTCTATGTCGGCAACCTGGCCTACGGTGTCACCGAGGAAGAGCTGCGCACCACGTTCGAGAATTTCGGCGAGGTGGCCAGCGTCAATCTGTCACCGATCGCTTCTCGGGCCAGTCCAAGGGCTTCGGTTTCGTGGAGATGCCGAACAACCGCGAGGCGGACACCGCCATCAAGACGCTCAACGGCAGTTCCATGAACGGCCGCGCGATCAAGGTCAACCAAGCGCAGCCGCGCAGCAGCCGCTCATCCGGCGGTCGGCGTCACTGAACGAGCGCTACAGCGTCGCGCACTCGGTGTCACGCACGGCGCAGTAGACGGCACGCGCTGCGTCGAACTTGGCCGGGGCGCCGTCGTCCTCCCCCGCCCGCCAGACGGCGCACCCGGTGCCGCCTTGCGCGGCGCACTCCCGCATCGCCTGGTTCTCGGCATTGGTCTGCCGCGCGTGGCCGCAGGCGACGCCGAGCCGATTGCCCCAACGCCCGGCCGCGTCGCGCGAGCGCGCCGCCGCGAACCAGCCGACGGTAGGGCAGGAAACCACCTCGAGGCAGCTCGACGTCTGCTGGCGGGCGAGCGTGCGGGCACTGCCGATGTTCTCGCCGGGGAAGAACGCGAGATACTGGCCGTGCACGTTGCACACGATCAGCGCGGCGTTGCCGACGGGTGCGGCGAGCAAGAGTACAGCCAGGGCGGCGAGCCGCGGGAGCTTGCGAGTCGTGGGTTCGCGCATCGGGGTAAGCACCGGTCAGGCAGCGGGCGGTCGACCGGATGCTAGCACGGGCCAGGTCCGGTGCCGGGTTTTCTGTTATCATCCCCGGCGACGACGTATATCGGTCCACGTCCTTCCCTGCGCCGCCAGCATGCGGCCAGACCCCACCCAACACCCGCTTGACCGCGTCGGACGATCCCGTCCGTGCGGGTGTCTCAGGAAACAGAACGCCATGTCTTTCGAATCCCTCGGCCTGTCGGCCGAACTGCTGCGTGCGCTGGTCGAACGCGGTTACAACAAGCCCACGCCCATCCAGAGCCGGGCCATCCCGGTCATTCTCGAGGGACGCGACGTGCTAGCCGCCGCGCAGACCGGCACCGGCAAGACGGCCGGGTTTACGCTGCCCCTGCTGCAGCGGCTCGCCGCGCAGCCCGCGCGCGCGCACCGTCGGCCGCGCGCCCTGGTCCTGGTGCCGACGCGCGAACTCGCCGCCCAAGTCGCCGAGAGCGTGACGATCTACGGGCGGCATCTGCCGCTCGGCTCGGCAGTGATCTTCGGCGGCGTCAAGATCAACCCGCAGATCACCCAGCTGCGCAAGGGCGTCGACGTCGTGATCGCGACGCCCGGGCGTCTGCTCGACCACCTGCAGCAGGGCACCGTGAACCTGTCGGGGATCGAAATCCTGGTGCTCGACGAGGCCGACCGCATGCTCGACATGGGCTTCATTCACGACATTCGCAAGGTGCTGGCAAGGCTGCCGGCCAAGCGCCAGAACCTGCTGTTCTCCGCCACTTTTTCGGAGGAGATCCGCGGCATGGCCGACCGGCTGCTCGATCGCCCGGTCACGATCGACGTGGCGCCGCGCAATACCGCGGCGGAGACCGTCGCCCAGGTCGTGCACCCGGTCGACCGGGCGCGTAAGCGCGAGCTGCTCTCCCACCTGGTGGGCGCCAACGACTGGCGCCAGGTGCTGGTGTTCACTCGCACCAAGCACGGCGCCAACCGGCTCGCCGGTCAGCTGGAAAGCGACGGCCTGTCCGCCGCGGCGATCCACGGCAACAAGAGTCAGGGCGCACGCACGCGCGCGCTCGCCGGGTTCAAGGCGGGTACGGTGCGCGTGCTGGTGGCCACCGACATCGCCGCCCGAGGTCTGGACATCGACCAACTGCCGCACGTCGTCAACTTCGAACTGCCCAACGTACCCGAGGACTACGTGCACCGCATCGGCCGCACCGGCCGTGCCGGCAATCAGGGCGAGGCGCTGTCCCTGGTCTGCATCGACGAACACAAGCTGCTGCGCGATATCGAGCGTCTGCTCGGCCGCAAACTGCCGAGCGTGGTGCTGCCGGGCTACGAGCCCGATCCGCGCATCGCCGCCGAGCCCATCCCCAACGGGCGCAATGCCGCGCCGCGCAAGCAGTCCGCGCAGCGTCCGCAAGGGCACAAGCATCCGCGGCCGCGCAAGGCCAGCGCCGGCGACGACCGCCACGACGGTCAGCAGCGCCGCCGCGCGCGCAAGACCGGCCGGCGCGACAAGCCGGCGTTGCTCGGCAACTGACACGGCGTCTGCCCGCGAGCCCACCCTGTCGGGACCGCCGCTTCCTGGTGTCGTTTGATGCGAGCCGGAAGCCGGCGCGTGATCGGTGCTTGCCGCGGTGGGCTAAGCGCGAGCCGCACGCCCGGCTGCGGCGGGTGCCAGGCGAGCGGTCGGGCCTCGCCAATGTCGGTGCTTAGTTAAGGGGAACGATACTCGGGGAGTGGTGCCGAGGAGAGGACTTGAACCTCCACCTGGTTTCCCAGACATGGACCTGAACCATGCGCGTCTACCAATTCCGCCACCTCGGCCCGGGTGCGGCGGCCGCACGGCCGCAACGGAAGCGCGCACTCTACAAATCCGGGCGCCGGGTGTCAACGTGTACAATGGCGGCCTGAGTTCGTGAATCGGAAGCTCCGTGTCCAGACGTAAAAAAACTTCCACGGGCGGTGCCAAGGCCGACCCGTACCGCGCCCGCGAGGCGCGCAAATACGCCAACCCCATTCCCAGTCGCGAGTTCATTCTTGCCGCCCTCGAGGACCACGGCGCGCCGCTGCGCTTCAATGAGCTGGCAGACCTGCTCGGTCTGACCGAGGAACAGGACCTGGTGGCCCTGTCGCGCCGCACTGGCGCCATGGAACGCGACGGCCAGGTGGTGCGCAACCGCAAGGGCGGCTACTGCGTGGTCAACACGCGCGACCTGATAGCCGGCCGGGTCATCGCCCACCCAGACGGGTTCGGCTTCCTGAAACCCGACGAGGGCGGAGACGATCTGTTCCTGCTGCCGCGCCAGATGAAGCAACTGTGGCACGGCGACCGCATCGTGGTGCGCGTGACGGGCGTCGATCAGCGCGGTCGCCGCGAGGCCGCCGTGGTGGAGATTCTCGAGCGCGGCGTGCATCAGTTGGTCGGCCGTATTCACGTCGAGGCCGGCGTCGGTTTCGTGGTGCCGGACAGCAAGCGCCACACCCACGAGGTGCTGGTGCCGGCCGAGGGCCTCGGCGAGGCGGCCGACCGGCAGATGGTGCTGGTCGAGATCACGACCCAACCGGGCGACTGGAAACAACCGATCGGGCGCGTGATCGAGGTGCTCGGCGACCACATGGCCCCGGGCATGGAGACCGAGGTTGCGCTGCGCGCGCACGAGATTCCGGTGCATTGGCCGGAGGCGGTCGAGGCGGAGATCGTCGGGTTGCACGCGGAGGTGCCGCCGGAGGCCGGCGCTGGCCGGCTCGACCTGCGACCGCAGCCGCTGGTGACCATCGACGGTGCCGACGCACGCGACTTCGACGATGCGGTGTTCTGCGAGCGCACGACCAAGGGCTGGCGGCTGGTGGTTTGCATCGCCGACGTCTCCGCCTACGTCCTGCCCGATACCGCTCTGGACGAAGAGGCCTACCGGCGCGGCAATTCGGTCTACTTCCCCGATCGCGTGATCCCCATGCTGCCGGAGGTGCTGTCCAACGGGCTGTGCTCGCTCAACCCCGAAGTGGACCGCCTGTGCATGGCCGCCGAACTGTACTTCGACGCCGAGGGCGCACTCTACCGCTCCAAGTTTTCCGAGGCGGTGATGCGCTCACACGCGCGCCTGACCTACGACGAGGTCGGCGCGATGCTCGACGGCGACGGCCCGCTGTGCGCACGCTATGCCCGGCTGCTGCCGCATCTGCACGACTTGCGCGCGCTGTACGGCATACTGCACGCGGCCCGCGCGGAGCGCGGCGCGATCGACTTCGACACCACCGAGACGCGCTTCCACTTTGGCGAAGACGGCAAGGTTGCGGACATTCGCCCGCTGGTCCGGCACGACGCTCATCGGATCATCGAGGAGTGCATGCTGGCGGCCAATGTCGCGGCTGCGCGGTTGCTGTTGCGCAAACGCATCCCGGCGCTGTACCGCATCCACGAGCGGCCGAGCGTCGAGAAGCTGACGGACCTGCACCAGTTCCTAGGCGAGCTCGGGCTGCGGCTCGGCGGCGGCATGGAACCGACCGCACTCGACTACGCCGCGCTGCTCGAGCGAGTGCAGGGCAGGGCGGACGCGCACATGATCGAGACGGTGCTGCTGCGCTCGATGATGCAGGCGGTCTACAGCGCGGAGAACGTCGGCCACTTCGGCCTGGCGTTCCCCGCCTACACTCATTTCACGTCACCGATCCGGCGCTATCCCGACCTCATGGTGCACCGGGCCATCAAGCACGCCCTGAGCGGTGGCACGCGCGAGGAGTTCGACTACTCGCTGCCGATCGTCAAGACCATGGGCGAGCACTGTTCGATGACGGAGCGGCGCGCCGACGAGGCGACCCGCGACGTCGCCGACACGCTCAAGTGCGAGTACATGCTCGACAAGGTGGGCGAGTCCTTCCCGGGGGTAATCACCGGGGTGAACAGCTTCGGTGTGTTCGTCGATCTCGACGAGCTCTACGTCACCGGCTTGGTCCACGTGACCTCGCTCGACTATGACTACTTTCATTTCGACCCCATCGGTCATCGCCTGACGGGTGAACGCACCGGCAAGACCTACCGCCTGGGCGACCCCATCGTGGTGCAGGTGGCGGCGGTCAACCTCGACGATCGTAAGATCGATTTTGCCCTGGCCGACCGACCGGCCGGCGAGCGGCCGGCCAAGCGCAGCAAGGGCGGCCGGCGGCGGAAGCGGCGTTGAGCCTCGAGGCGGTGCACCGGGTCGGCGGGCTGCACAGCGTGCGCGCCGCGCTGCGCCACGGGCCGCAGCGGCTGCTGCGGGTGTGGTACGACGGCCGCCGGCGCGACCGCCGGCTGCGTCAACTGCTCGAGGAACTGGCCGGCAGCGGCGTGAGCACGCAGCCGGTCGAACGCGCCGAACTCGATCGCCTGGTGCCGGGCGCCAACCATCAGGGCGTGGTGGCGGAGACCCGGGCACCGGCGGCGTTGGTCGAGGCCGACCTCGAGGAGCTGCTGGCCGCCCTGTCCGGGCCTTTGCTGCTGCTGGTGCTGGACGGCGTACAGGACCCGCACAATCTCGGCGCCTGCCTGCGCACCGCCGATGCCGCCGGCGTGCACGCGGTGATCGCACCCAAGGACCGTGCCGTCGGCCTGACCCCGATCGCCTGCAAGGTCGCCAGCGGCGCCGCCGAGAGCGTGCCCTTCGTACAGGTCACCAACCTGGCGCGCACGCTGGGACAGCTGCGCGATCGCTGGGGCGCGTGGGTCGTTGGTGCCGCCGGCGAGGCCGCCGGGGAGCTCTACGACGTCGACCTGACCGGCCCGTTGGCACTGGTGCTCGGCGGCGAGCAAAAGGGTCTGCGCCGGCTCACGCGGGCGCAGTGCGACCAGCTGGCGCGCCTGCCGATGGCCGGCCAGGTGGCGAGTCTCAATGTCTCCGTGGCGGCGGGCGTCGCGCTGTTCGAGGCGGTGCGCCAGCGCCGTGCCGCGTCGCCTGCCTGACGTACTTGCCGCGTGGGCGGCCACCCGGTAGAATTCCGCGGCTTTACCGTCGGCCTCGGCCGGCTCTCCTTGCTCCACCGGCTGCGGCCGGGGGGCTACCGAACTCTTAAGGAGACATCATGCGTCACTACGAAGTCGTGTTCCTGGTCCATCCGGATCAGAGCGAGCAGGTGCCCGCGATGATCGAGCGTTACCGCGCGATGATCGAGGGTGCCGAAGGCAAGATTCACCGGCTCGAAGACTGGGGCCGTCGTCAACTCGCCTACCCCATCCAGAAACTCCCGAAAGCGCACTACGTCCTGATGAACATCGAGTGCGACGCCCCGGCCCTGAGCGAACTCGAAAGCGCGTTCCGCTTCAACGATGCGGTCCTGCGTCACATGACCCTCAAGATGGGAGGTCCCGAGACCGAACCGTCGCCGCTGGCCAAGACCGACGACAAGGACGACAGCGACAGCGTCGCTGCCTGATCACGCGCACAGGAGTTACCGAGATGTCGAGATTTTTCCGCCGCAAGCGTTACTGCCGGTTCACTGCCGAGGGCATCAAACAGATCGACTACAAGGATCTGAACCTCCTCAAGCAGTACGTGAGCGAATCGGGCAAGATCGTGCCCAGCCGGATCACCGGCACCAGTGCGAGGTATCAGCGCCAGCTCGCCGCCGCCATCAAGCGGGCGCGCTACCTGGCCCTGCTGCCCTACACGGACAAGCACTGATTTCCGCCGCGAGGTATCGACCTCGCCGGCCGACGGGTCGTTGATGTGAAGGCAGTTGCCGCCTTCGTCATGCGCGGCCGGGTGCAGGCCGCCGCGCTCGCGACCTCCCTGGCCCTGCTGGGTCTGGTGGTCACGCCGCTGGCCCTGATTTGCCTGGTGGGCAGCGGCGCCGCGGTGGCGCTGGTGACCTTGCGCAGCGGCCCGCGCGACGGTGCCTTGGTGACGGGGCTCGGCGTGGCCGTGTTGGCCCTGGTCGGCGCGGCCAGCTTTGGCGAGCCGCTCAGGCTGGCGCTGGTCGGACTGGGCATCTGGCTGCCGGCGCTCGGGCTGGCGGCGGCGCTGCGTACCTGGCGGTCGTTGGCGTTGACCGTTGAGCTGGCGGTGTTGGCGGGCTTCGGCCTGGTGCTGGTGCAGTACCTGCCGGAGGGCGACCCGGCACTGTTCTGGGCCCAGGTCATGCGCGAGTTGCTTGGTCAGATGACCGGCGAGGGCGGCATCGATCAGGCCCAGCTGAACGACTTGATCGATGCGCTCGCACCCTGGATGGTGGGCGGTTTGGGTGCAGTGTGGACGGTGCAACTGGCCCTGACGATGTTTGCTGCCCGGGCCTGGCAGGCACAGCTGTACAACCCGGGCGGATTTCGCCAGGAGTTTTATGCACTGCGTCTGGGGCGCTGGCTGGGCATTCTGGTGCCGGTGCTGCTGCTGGGCGGGCTGTTCGGTGGCGAGCCGGGGCCGACCCTGCCGGCCCAGCTGTCGCTGGTGGGCATGGCCGGGTTCTTCGTGCAGGGCCTCGCCGTGGTGCACGGAGCAGTGGCCGCCATCGGTGCCGCGAAGGCCTGGCTTGTTGGATTTTATGTGTTACTTTTTATGATATTACCGCATAGTTTTACAGTTGTTTCTACAGTTGGATTCGCGGACTCCTGGCTGGATTTCCGGCAGCGAATCGCGAAGCGTCGCGGTGGGAACGGCGACCGGCAATGAATGGAGGAGCCGCGGCTCCGAAGCTGACGAGGTGTCTTGAGATGGAAGTGATTCTGCTGGAAAAGATCGATAGCCTAGGTGGCCTCGGGGACATGGTGAAGGTGCGTCCCGGTTACGGCCGCAATTATCTGATCCCATCGGGCCGGGCGGTGCCGGCGACCGAGGAAAACGTCAAGGTGTTCGAGGCCAAGCGGGCCGAACTCGAGCAGCAGGCGGCCGAGAAGACGGCCGAGGCCGAGGCGCGCAAGGCCCAGGTCGAGACCCTGACCGAGGGCGTCACCATCACCCACAAGGCGGGCGACGAAGGCAAGTTGTTCGGTTCGGTGGGTACCGCCGAGATCGCCGACGCCTGCACCGCCGCCGGGGTGGAGATCGCCAAGAGCGAGGTTAGGTTGCCCGAAGGGCCGCTGCGCACCGCGGGCGATTATGAGGTTACCCTGCACCTGCACGCCGACGTTGTCGCCGTCGTGATGGTGCATGTGGCCGGCGAGGCCTGATCGCGCAGTTCCCCGGGGCCCCACGCCGTGCGGGGCCCCGTC
>JARRQB010000008.1:0-23685 GCA_037382265.1 Gammaproteobacteria bacterium
GCCTCGATTCGTTACGCGCGCGGCTGATCGTTCCCGTGGTGTTTGCCGCCGCTACCGTGGGCGGAGCGTTGGCGCACCTGCAGGCGGCAGCACTGCCGATGAGCGAAACCGTCATTGCCCTTTCAGTGCTCCTCGGTGGCCTCCTCGTGTTGGCCCTAGTGGAACTGCCGTTGCTCGCCCTGAGTGTGGCGGTCGGCGGTTTCGGCGTCTTCCACGGCTATGCTTACGGTGAGTCCATTATCGGCGCCGAGCAAACGCCGCTGTTGGCGTATTTGGCCGGGTTCGCACTCGTTCAGGTCGCACTGATCACCGCGGTCGCTCTCGGTCTGAGCGCAGTCGCCCGCAGAACAGGGCGGGCAGCCGTGTTCGCGCGGCATGGGGCGGGTACCCTCGCTACCGTGGTCGGTGGGGTCATGCTCGCCACGAACCTTGCCTGATCGACCGGGCTGGGCCGTCGCAGCTGCCGCTGCTCGACGAGCGTTCCCACCCCGCCGCGGCGGGGTGGGAAGACGGGCCGGCCGCCGACCTCGCGGCGTGGCGGGAGGGCCCCGGGTCGGACCGCCGGTCACGCCAGGCGACCATTTGCAGCGGGGTATCGGGGCGAGCGAGCGCACCTGGCGAATCACGTGACTGCGGGGAGTGCCGGTGCCGTCCTCTTGGATGGTTGCGGCGGATGGTATAGTTCGCTCGTTTCCAGTCCCATCGCCAGGTAGCCACCCTTGCCCGACCAGAGCCCACCACCCATTCTCGTCACCGGCGGTGCCGGTTTCATCGGTTCGAACTTCGTCCTCGATTGGGTGGGGCGCCAGGGTTGGCCGCTGGTCAACCTCGACAAGCTGACCTACGCGGGTTGCCTGGCCAACTTGGCCGCGCTCGCAGGCGACGCCAACCACGTCTTCGTCGAGGGCGACATCGGCGATCGCGAGCTGCTGCGCCGGCTGTTCGCCGAGCACCGCCCGCGGGCGGTCGTCAACTTCGCCGCCGAGAGCCACGTCGACCGCTCCATAGACTCCCCGGGCGAGTTCATCCAGACCAACGTCGTCGGCACCTTCGGCCTGCTGGAGGCGGCGCGCGAGTACTGGACCCGCCTGCCGGGTGCAGAGGCCGCGCGCTTTCGCTTCCTCCACGTCTCCACCGACGAGGTCTACGGCAGCCTGGGCCCGGACGACGCCCCCTTCACCGAGCGCCACGCCTACCAGCCGAACAGCCCGTACTCGGCCTCCAAAGCTTCGTCGGACCATCTGGTGCGCGCCTACCACCACACCTATGGACTACCGACGCTGATCACCAATTGCTCGAACAACTACGGTCCCTACCAGTTCCCCGAAAAGCTGATCCCGCTGATGATCGGCAACATGCTGGCGGGCAAGCCGCTGCCGGTGTACGGCGACGGCAGCAACGTGCGCGATTGGCTCTACGTGCTCGACCACTGCGTGGCCATCGTCCGTGTGCTCGAGGCCGGCACCCCCGGCGAGACCTACAACGTCGGCGGGAACAGCGAGCGGACCAACCTCGAGGTGGTCAAGACCCTGTGCCGCCTGCTCGACGAGGCGCGACCCGACTCGCCCCACCGCCCGCACGAGCAGCTCGTCAGCTTCGTTGCCGATCGCCCGGGTCACGACTGGCGTTACGCCATCGACGCCGGCAAGCTCGAGCGCGAACTCGGCTGGGCGCCTTCCGTCACCTTCGAGCAGGGCATGGCCGCGACGGTGCGCTGGTACCTTGACAATCAGGAATGGGTTCGCGGCATTCACTCGTATCAGGGCGAGCGCCTCGGGCTGCGCGCCTGAGCTTGCAGAGAGGAGTTTCGACATGGCCGAGGGGGCACCAAGGCGCAAGGGCATCATCCTCGCCGGCGGCGCAGGGACCCGGCTCTACCCGTTGACGCGGGTGGTCAGCAAGCAGCTGTTGCCGGTCTACGACAAGCCGATGATCTACTATCCGCTGTCGACCCTGATGCTGGCCGGCATCCGCGACGTGCTGATCATTTCGACGCCGTCCGACCAGCCGTTGTTCGAGGAGTTGTTCGGCAACGGCGCGCAGTGGGGGCTGAACGTCTCCTACGCCCCGCAGCCGAGCCCCGACGGGCTGGCGCAGGCCTTCCTGATCGGCGCCGACTTCATCGCCGGCGACCCGAGTTGCCTGGTGCTTGGCGACAACATTTTCTACGGCCACGGCCTGACCGGAAAGCTGCGTTCCGCGGCCGCCCGCACGGTCGGCGCCACGGTGTTCGGCTATTGGGTCAAGGACCCCGAGCGCTACGGCGTGGTCGAGTTCGACGGGGAAGGCCGCGTGCTGAGCCTCGAGGAAAAGCCGGCCCGGCCGAGGTCCAACTACGCGGTGCCCGGCATCTACTTCTACGACGCGCGGGTCGTGGAATTTGCCAGGGGGCTCGAGCCCTCGGCGCGCGGCGAGCTCGAGATCACCGACCTGAACCGGCGTTACCTGACCGCCGGCGAGTTGAGCGTCGAGGACCTCGGCCGCGGTACCGCATGGCTGGACGCCGGCACGCACGAGTCGCTCATCCAGGCCGGCAACTACATCGAGACCATCGAGTCGCGCCAGGGGCTGAAGATCGCCTGCCTGGAAGAAATCGCCTACGGTCAGGGCTGGATCGACGCCGAGCAGGTGCGGTCGGTGATCGACCGCTACGGCAAGGGCGAGTACGGCAAGTACCTCGCGGAGCAGCTGCCGCACTGGAAGCGGCCGACATGAAGGTCACCGAGTCTCACCTGCCGGGCGTTCTGGTGATCGAGCCGCAGGTGTTTGGCGACGCGCGCGGCTTCTTCTACGAGAGCTGGCACCGGGAGCGCTACCGCGAGGCCGGAATCGTGGCAGACTTCGTCCAGGACAACCTCTCGTTTTCCCAGCACGGCGTGCTGCGAGGCCTTCACTTCCAGAACCCGCAACCGCAGGGCAAGCTGGTGCAGGTGCTTCAGGGCGAGGTGTTCGACGTTGCGGTGGACATCCGGGAGGGTTCCCCCGCCTTTGGACAGTGGCACGGCGAGCTGCTCTCGGCGGAGAACAGGCGCCAGTTCTATGTCCCGCCCGGCCTCGCGCACGGCTTTCTGGTCACCAGCGAGACTGCACTGTTCTGCTACAAGTGCACCGACTTCTATGCGCGCGTGGCCGAGGGCGCGATCGTTTGGAACGACCCGGACATCGGCATCCGCTGGCCGGATGTGGGCGTCGCGCCGCAACGGTCCGCGAAGGACGCCGCGGCGCCGCGACTGCGGGACCTGGACAGCGCCCGGCTGGTGGCCTATCGCGCCGACGATTGACACCTTAAAGGTTCGGTTGCGGTGCCGGTAGCAACCGGCCAGGACGAGGTGTTCGGTTCCTTCTGACGGAACCCGGTTCATCCCGACGTCGTTGTACCGGCGTTTCAGCTTGGGTTCATCCCGACCTCCTAGAGTCATTAACAACGGGGCGCGGTCGCCCCTGTGACACTGGAGGAAACGACGATGTTGAAGACCAAGCTCCTGACCCTGGCGGCCCTGTCCGGCCTGATCGCTTTCGCCCCCGGCGCCATGGCGGACCGCGACGACCATCGCTACGATCGCCGTGCCGACCGCTACGAGAAGCGGATCGACAAGCACGATCGACGCTCGCACCACGCGGCCGACCGCCACGGGTATCGCCACAGCGACCGTCACCGGGTCGGCAAGCACTACTGGCACGGTCGCCCGCACTACCATGGCAAGAAGTACTACCGGCCCTACGTCTACGTGCCGGACGGCTACCGATGGGCGGACGACGGTTGGTGGGTCCTGTTCGGCTATCGCGACTGAAGCGCGAGCGGCCAAACCGCCGAGACGCCGGGGATGCCTCGCGGAACGACTCCCGGCGGCGCGGCGGTTGCCCGCCCCGGCCCGTACAGGATGCGGAAACCGGGTTAGCCCAGAGCCCGTCGCGTGGTAGCCTCGTCCCTCTGTGCAACGGAGGGACTGGTGCATGGGTAACGCACACATCGGCGTCGTTGGGCTCGCGGTCATGGGCCGCAACCTGGTGCTCAATTTGAGCGACCACGGTTACCGGGTGGCCGTCTACAACCGCACCTGGGAGCGCACGCAGGCCTTTCTGGACGGCGACGCGGCCGGACGCGACATCGTCGGCTACCGGTCGCTGGACGATCTGGTGGGCGCGCTGCGGGCACCGCGCGTCGTGCTGCTGATGGTCCAGGCAGGCCGCGCCGTGGATGCGGTGATCGATCAGCTCAAGCCGCTGCTCGCGCCCGGCGATGTGATCGTCGACGGCGGCAACTCGCATTATCTGGATACCAACCGCCGTTATCAGGGTCTGGCCGAGGCCGGGCTGCGCTTCCTCGGCATGGGGGTGTCCGGCGGCGAGGAGGGGGCGCGCCACGGGCCGTCGCTGATGCCGGGCGGCGACCCGGCGGCCTGGCCGGCAGTGCGGGAGATGTTCCAGTCGATCGCCGCCGTGGCCGACAACGAGCCTTGCTGCCAGTGGGTCGGCGAGGCCGGTGCGGGGCACTACGTCAAGATGGTGCACAACGGCATCGAGTACGGGGACATGCAGCTGGTCACCGAAGCCTACCACCTGCTGCACGAGGGGCTCGGGCTCGAAGCCAACCAGCTTGCCGAGGTGTTCGCGACCTGGAACGAGGGCGTGCTTGGGTCGTACCTGATCGAGATCACTGCTGCCATCCTCGACGTGCGCGACCCCGACGGCGAACCGCGCGTCGACCGCATCCTCGACAGTGCGGGGCAGAAGGGCACCGGCAAGTGGACCGCGATCGACGCGTTGGAGCAGGGCGTGCCGCTCACCCTGATCGGCGAGGCGGTGAACGCTCGTTTTCTCTCCGCGCTCAAGCCCGAGCGCGAGCGCGCCGCGGCACGCTTCCATCCGCCCCCCGGGCACCCGGTGGACCGCGCCGAGCCCTGGGTCGAGTTCGTCCATGACGCCCTCTATGCCGCCAAGCTGGTGTCCTACGCCCAAGGCTTCATGCTGATGCGCGCGGCCAGCGAGCGCTTCGGCTGGCGGCTCGCCTACGGCGACATCGCGCTGCTGTGGCGCGGCGGCTGCATCATCCGCAGCCGCTTCCTCGGTCACATCAAGCGCGCCTTCGAACGTAGTCGTGATCTCGAAAACCTGTTGTTCGACGATTTCTTCGCAGCCGCGATACGCAAGGCCGAGGCCGGGTGGCGGCGCACCGTGGCGCTCGGCGTCGAACTCGGGATCCCGCTTCCCGCCTGCGCGGCGGCGCTCGCGTTTTTCGACGGCTACCGCAGCGCGCGCCTGCCGGCCAACCTGCTGCAGGCGCAGCGCGACTACTTTGGCGCCCACACCTATGCCCGCGTCGACCGCCCTGACGGCCGGCGCTTCCACACCGACTGGACCGGGGACCAGGAGGAGCGCCCGGTCGATGACTGATGCCTGCACCTATGTGATCTTCGGGGCGACCGGCAACCTGGCGACCACCAAGCTGCTGCCCGCGCTCTACCATCTCGACCGGGCCGGCCGCCTGGTGTCCGACATGCGCATCATCTGCTCGGGCCGGCGCCCGTTCGACGCCGACGAGTGGCTCGCCGTGGTGCGCGACGCGGTGGCCGACAAGGCCCGCGGCGGGCTCGACGAGGCCCTGTTCGAGCGCTTCGCCGGGCGCATCGAATACTTCCGCGGCGATCTCGAGAACCCCGAACTGTACCGCCGGTTGAGCGAGCGCCTCGACCAGGAGCGCGCGGGCAACGTGGCTTTCTACATGTCCATCGGCCCGAACCAGTACGGCGGGGTGATCGAGCACCTCGGCGAGGCGGGGCTGCTCCGCGAGGAACGCGGCTGGCGCCGGGTGGTGATCGAGAAGCCCTTCGGCTACGACCTGTCGAGCGCCGCTGACCTGCAGCGGCGCATCGGCCGCCACCTCGAAGAGCGTCAGATCTACCGCATCGATCACTACCTGGGCAAGGCGACGGTGCAGAACGTCTTGGTGTTCCGCTTCGCGAACCTGATGTTGGAACCGATGTGGAACCGGCACCACATCGACCACGTCCAGATCACCCACTCCGAGACCATGGGGGTGGGCTCGCGCGCCGGCTTCTACGACGACACCGGCGCGCTGCGCGACATGATCCAGAGCCACCTGCTGCAGTTGCTCACCCTGGTGGCTATGGAGCCACCGGTCTCGATGGAGGCCGAGTCCCTGCGCGACGAGAAGGTCAAGGTGCTGAAGTCCGTGCGCCCGATCGCCAAGTCCGCCGTGCACGCTCAGGCCTTCCGCGCGCAGTACGCCGCCGGCGAGGTGGCCGGCAAGCCGGTGCCGGGATACCTGCAGGAAGAGCGCGTCGATCCGCACAGCGTCACCGAGACCTACGCCGCACTCAAGGTCTATGTCGACAACTGGCGCTGGCGCGGCGTGCCCTTCGATCTGCGCACGGGCAAGCGCATGGCCGGGGCGCGTTCGATGGTCTCGATCTGCTTTCGCCATCCCCCGCTGCAGTTCTTCCGCGGTACCCAGGTCGAGAACATGAGCCCCAACTGGGTCCTGCTCGGCATTCAGCCCGAGGAGTGCCTGCGCGTGCAGCTCACCGCCAAACAGCCGGGACTCGAGATGCGCACGCGCCAGATCAGTTTGGACGCCCACGTTCGTGGCGACCAGTCCGAGACCACGGACGCGTACGAGGACCTGCTGCTCGACGTGATCCAGGGAGACCGCTCGCTGTTTTTGCGGTACGACGAGGTCGAGTACGCCTGGCGAGTGGTCGAGCCGGTGCTCGACGTCTGGGCGATCGAGCGCGACTTCATCCCGACCTATCCGGCCGGCAGTTGGGGGCCCAAGGACGCCCGCCGGCTGTTCGACCGCGAGGGCCACGACTGGCGCCACTCGCTGGACCCGAACGAGGTCACGGATTGAGCACGCCCGACTGGCAGGTGCTGCCCGACGTCGAGGCCGTAGCCGCCGAGACGGCGCGACGCATCGCCGCGGCGGCGCGCGCGGCGATCGCGCGGCACGGCGAGTTTCGCGTCGTGCTGGCGGGCGGTCGCACGCCGGAGGCGGCCTATCGACGGCTGGCCGGCCTGGGTTCGGACTGGGAGCGCTGGCAGGTCTACTTCGGCGACGAGCGCTGCCTGCCAGCCGATCACGCCGAGCGCAACAGCCGCATGGCCGGCCGGGCGCTGCTGGCCGAGGTGCCGCTGCCGCTCGACCAGGTGCACGCCATCCCGGCGGAGCTGGAAGCGGCGACCGCGGCACGGCGTTATGCGTCGCTCGCCCGGGCGGCGGCGCCGTTCGATCTGGTCCTGCTTGGCGTCGGCGAGGACGGTCACACGGCGAGCCTGTTTCCCGGGCGGCCGATCGACCCCGCGGCCTGGGCGGTGGCCGTGCACGACGCGCCCAAGCCGCCGCCGGAGCGCGTGAGTCTTGGCCTGCGGGCACTGCAGAGCACGCGGGCGATGCTGGTCGTCGCCACCGGTGCCGCCAAGCGGGAGGTGCTGGCCCGTTGGCGGGCGGGGGAGGACCTGCCGATCGCGCGCGTCTGTGCCGGGCGGTCGGTGACCGTGTTGACCGACGCCGCGGCCAACCCGGCGTAGGCCGCTTGGTTGCGGTCGTCGGGGCGATCAGAGGCAAAAGCGGCCAGTCACTGCGGCGTCGACTGGCGCCTCGCGCGATCGCGAACCCCGCGTCCGCGGCGTCCTTAGTGGTGGAAAAAACAGAGCATGGGAGGCATTGCACGTGACCGAGAAGACCTACACCCCTGAAGAGGCGGAAATCCGCCGGATCAGCGAACTGCCGGACTGGCGCGTCGAAGGCGACGAACTGTGCCGTGACTTCAAGACGGCGCACTGGAAGGCCAGCATGCTGGTCGCCAACCTGGTCGGCTACCTCGCCGAGGCCGCCTGGCACCACCCGGACATGATCGTGTCCTGGGGAAAGGTGCAGGTTCGGCTGACGACGCACTCCGCCGGCGGGCTGACGCCCAAGGACTTCGAACTCGCCACCGAAATCGAGCGCGCTGTGGGCTGGCGGCCCGGCGAGGACAGCAACCTCGAGGGGATACCGGACGACTCACAATGGCAGATCCTGGCCGACGACTGAGCAAGCCCTGCCGACCGGGACGCCAGGGGGAGGCGGAATGCGTTTTGCTCCGGCGGCTGAGACGGAGGGTGGGGCGGGCGACTGCCGCGATGCGCCGCGTTGTCCCTGACCTGTCGTGACTCCCCGTCTCGGCGCACCTCGCATGGAACGCCCTGCCGCGCCTGGTATTTCCGGTGCCTCGGCGATGTCATAGCCGCCTCGCCTCGAGGTCGAACCTAGCCCCCGTGCCGACGATCACCCGCCTGCCTTACCTCGCCGACGTGGCCCGCCGTTTCGCCGTGCTCGCCGGCGAGCCCTGGGCGGGCTGGCTGGACTCGGGACACCCCGAGGGGGGCGGGCGCTACGACATCTGCGTCGCCGATCCTTTCGCCCGGCTGGTCACGCGCGGGTCGGCGACCGAACTGACCAACGCCGAGGGTTCGACCATCACCTCGGTCCGGGATCCGCTGGGCTGGCTGCGCGAACTCCTCGGTCCGCCGCTTGGCGCGCGGACGCCGCCGTTCGCCGGGGGCGCGCTCGGCTACTTCGGCTACGACCTAGGCCGGCGCTTCGAGGGGCTGGCGCCCCGCCCGGCCGCGGACGCCTGGCCGGAGATGGCGGTCGGGCTGTACGACTGGGCGCTTGTGACCGACCACGTGGCCCGACGCACCTGGCTGGTCAGCGCCGGGCGCGACCCGCGTGGTAACGAACCCTGGCGACGCTGGCTCGCACCCCTGCAGGAACCGCCGCCGTGTGCGCACGCCGTCCCACCCCGGTTGCTCGGCTGCGTCGCGAGCAACCTCGCCCGGGCGGATTACGAGCAGGCCTTCGCCCGCCTGCAGCGCTACATCCACGACGGCGACTGCTACCAGGCAAACTTTGCCCAGCGCTTCAGCGCCCGCATCTGCGGCGAGCCCTGGGCGGCGTACCGCCGGCTGCGCGGTCTGAGCCCAACACCGTACTCGGCCTACCTCAACTATCCCTTCGGCCAGGTTCTGAGCGCCTCGCCCGAGCAGTTCCTGACCCTGGAGGGCGGGTCGGTGGTCACCCGGCCCATCAAGGGCACGCGCCCGCGCGGCGCCTCGCGCGCCGCCGACGAGGCCCTGGCCACCGAGTTGCGGCTGAGCGCCAAGGAGCGCGCCGAGAACCTGATGATCGTCGACCTGTTGCGCAACGATCTCGGCAAGAGTTGTCGGCCGGGCAGCGTGCGCGTGCCGCGGCTGTTCGCGCTCGAGACCTTCGCGAGCGTGCACCACCTGGTCAGCGAGGTAACGGGCGAGTTACGCGAGGGGTTGCACGCGCTCGACCTGCTGCACGGCTGTTTCCCCGGCGGCTCTATCACCGGGGCGCCCAAGCGGCGCGCCATGCAGATCATCGACGAACTCGAACCCGATCGCCGCGAGGTGTATTGCGGCACGATCGGCTGCCTCGGATTCGACGGCACCATGCGCACCAACATCGCTATTCGCACCGCGCTTTGGCGGGACGACAGGCTGTCTTACTGGGCGGGCGGCGGCATCGTCGCCGACTCGGACGTGGCTGCCGAGTACCGGGAAACCCTGGTCAAGGCCGATGCCTTCTTCCGTTTGCTCGGCGTCCGTTCCGGCATGCATGGTCCGATGCTTGCTTCACTCTGAGATCGCTTCCGCCGACGGGCAAAGGGGCCGCACACGCACCACGATGGAGCAACAGGTCTTCGAAACGCGCATTCGCGAGCGCCTGGAGCGCCTGTACGGCGAGGACCAGGCCGAGACCGTGTTCGAACGCCTGCGCAGTCTCGTCTGGCGTCACCGCTCACTGCGACCGGTACCGTCGGCGCCGCCGCTGTGGAGCGCGACCGACGTGCTGCTGATCGCCTACGGGGACAGCGTGCAGCGCCCCGGCGCGGCACCCCTGCGCGCGCTCAAGGATTTCCTCGACCGCCGCCTCGCCGGGGTGTTCTCGACCGTCCACCTCCTGCCCTTTTACCCCTACAGTTCGGACGACGGTTTTGCGGTGTCCGACTTTCGCGCGGTCGCTCCCGATCTCGGTACCTGGGCCGACATCGAGGCGCTGGGCGAGCGGTTCGGTCTGCTGTTCGATCTGGTCCTGAACCACATGTCGCGCGAGCACCTGTGGTTCGTCAACTACATCCACGACGAGCGGCCTGGCAAAGACTACGTCATCGAGGTCGAGCCGACCGCCGACCTTGCATTGGTGGTGCGACCGCGCAGCACGCCGCTGCTCAGCCGGGTGCGGACGCCGCGCGGCATGCGCCACGTCTGGGCGACTTTCAGCAACGACCAG
The DNA here is from genome assembly GCA_037382265.1 of Gammaproteobacteria bacterium. GTDB lineage: Bacteria > Pseudomonadota > Gammaproteobacteria > Chromatiales > Chromatiaceae > JARRQB01. Next base: position 10,319 of record JARRQB010000008.1, read on the forward strand.
ATCGACCTGAACTACCGCAACCCCGACGTCCTGCTGGCGATGATCGATATTTTGCTGGAGTACGTGCGCCATGGTGCGCGCGCCGTCCGGCTCGACGCCGTGGGGTTCCTCTGGAAGGAGTTCGGCACCAGCTGCATCCATTTGCCGCAGACCCACGAGGTGGTGAAGCTGCTGCGCGACCTGTTCGACTATCTCGAACCCGGCGCCTTGCTGTTGACCGAGACCAACGTGCCGCACCGCGAGAACCTGAGCTACTTCGGCGACGGGGACGAGGCTCACATGGTCTACCAGTTCAGCCTGCCGCCGCTGCTGCTGCACGCCATTCACACGGGCGACACGCGCTACCTGTGCGCCTGGGCGTGCGGCCTCGAGGCGGAGCCCCCGCCGCCCTCGTGCACCTTTCTCAACTTCACGGCGTCGCACGACGGCGTCGGCCTGCGCCCGCTCGAGGGGCTGTTGCCGGACGAGGAGGCAGAACGGCTGCTCGCCGAGATGCGTGCCCGCGGCGGTTTCGTGTCGATGCGCGCCACCGATGCCGGCGTGGACCGCCCCTACGAACTGAACATCAGCTACTTCGACGCCTTTCGCGATCCGGCCGAGTCCGGCAGCGACGGGCTGATCCGCCGCTTCCTGCTCTCGCAGACCTTGCCGCTGGCCCTGCGCGGTATTCCGGCAGTCTACTTCAACGCGCTGGTCGCCACGCCGAACGATCCGTTCGGCGTGGAGCGAACCGGCATGACGCGCAGCATCAACCGGCGCACGTGGGACGGCGCGGAACTCGAGCAGTGGATCGACCGGCCGGACAGCGAGGCGGGACGGGTCTTTCCGGAATACGTGCGCCGGCTGCGACTACGGCGGCGCTTTACCGCCTTCCATCCCGAGGCGGCGCAGCGCGTGTTGCAACTCGGTCCGGGTCTGTTCGGCGTCGAGCGCACCAGCCTGGAAGGCGGCCAGCGCCTGCTCGCGCTGCACAATTGCACCGCGGTGTCGCAGGTCGTCCCCGCCGATGCGCTGCCGCCAGGCGGCTGGCGCGACGCCCTCAACGAACCGCCGGTCGAGGTCGAGGGGGTGTCGGTGCGGCTGGCGGCTTATCAGGCGGTCTGGCTGGTGAACGACGCATAGACCGGAACGGGGGCGGTGCCACGGGTGCAGCGCGGCTGGGCCCGGCGCGTCAGCCGCCCGTTGCGGGCGCCTCAACAGGCGTCGGCCGCCACCGCCTCGTGCACAGCTCGGTACCCTCGGTCGCCAACTTGCGGTAGAGCGACTTGGCGATGTCGGTGCTCATCTTGGCCAGTCCCTTGTCGCGCGCCTCCTGAGAGAGATCCTGGTGTTTGTGGTCGTACTGGTCGGCGATGTCGACCTGACAGATCTGGTGGCGGTGGATGTTGCGATAGACCTCGGACAACAGCCCCACTTCCAGACCCCAGTCGCTGGGGATGCGCACGCTCGCGGCCAGGTCGCGGCTCATGGCGAACTCGCCCGACAGCGGGTAGCGGAAACTGTCCATGTAGGTGAGATATTCCATCGGTCCGGCGAGCTTGTTCAGCGCCCGCAGCAGCGGCGTGACGAACAGGCGGGTGACCCGGCCGCTCAGCTTGTCGACGTGAACGCGCGCGTAATAGCCCTTGGCGTACTCGAAGGCGAAGTTGGGGTGAGCGAGCGGGTAGAGCAGGCGCGCCGGTAGGTCGCGCTGATAGGTCACGATGTCGCAGTCGTGCAGGCCGATCGCGGTGAGGTGTTCGAGCGCGAGCGCGTAGCCGAGACAGAACCAGACGTTGCGGCCCTTGCCGGGCTCGGGCGGCGAGAGTCCCAGCTGACGCAGTTCCTCGTCCAGGCCGCGCAGCCGCGGGCCGTCGTGCCAGAGCAGGTGCAGGCGTTGCGGCAGCCCCGCAAAGAACTGTCGTGCCTTGCAGTACTGGCGCTCGTCGGCCTGGTCGAGGCCGACGATGATGTCGGACAGGTAGGTGGCGTGCTTCAACTCCTCGACGATACGTGGCAGCGCCGGGCCCTCGAGTTCGGAGTACAGGCTCGGCAGGATCAGCCCCAGCGGGCGGCGTTCGGCGAAGCGGGCGAGTTCGGCCTCCAGCTCCGCGAGTGGCCGCTGGGTAAGCCGGTGGAGCGTGGTGATAGTGCCGCCCTGGTAGAAGTCCGACATGTCATCTCCCGGTTGATCACATCTTTCCTACGGGGCTCGACGCAAGGCAGGGGACGGTGCGCTCGATCGTTTGGGAATCAAGCGTCCGTCGCCCCTGACGCGCCGCCGCCGTTTTCCTCGAGGTAGGTCAGGATAGCCTGATTCCACCCCATCGGCCCCGGCGATTCCGTGACCAGCGCATCGGGTCGTTCGGGCAGGTCCATGGCCGTACCGTCCTTGCGGCGCACGACGATCGGGACGTCCGCCGCCAGCAGCATGGCGCGGTCGTTCGGACTGTCGCCAAGCGCCAGCGTACGGTCTGCGTCGAGATGCTCCGCGACCCGCCGCAGCGCCCGGCCCTTGTCGGCGCGGCCGAGCACGTGCACGAAGCGCCCGCCGCGCAGCGTGTGCAAGCCGAGAACCGCCAGCCGCTCGCGGAACCGGCGCAGGGCCTCGTCGCTGTCCTGCCAGAGCACGGGTTCGGACGCGAGCCGGCGCGCCGCCCGCCCGGCGCAGGCCGGTTCCAGGCCGGTGTGCGCCGCGATCTCGTCCGCCGTCATGTCGCCGAAGCCGCGGAACCGCCAGCCGCTCGCGCGACGGATGTCCGCCAGTAGCCGGCGGATTCGGCCGATCGGTGGATCGACGGTCTGCGGTGCCGCCCCCGGCAGGGCCAGGACCGCGCCGTTTTCGGCGACCCTGGGGCCGTCCGTACCGAGCGCGGCGCACAACACGTCGAGTTCGGCGAGCGTCTTGCTGGAGACGGGCACCAGCGGCACGCCTGCCGCGCTCAGCGCGTCGAGCGCCGGTCGCGCGGGCGACCAGTCGTAGGTGTCGTGATCGAGCAGGGTGCCGTCCAGGTCGGTGAAGACGACCAGACGGCGGGTGCGCTCCCCGGCGTTCACCCGTCGTCGCTGTAGTGCTCGTAGAAGTAGTTGGTCGCCGCCACGAAGCCGTCGACGCTGCCGCAGTCGAAGCGCCGACCGCGAAACTTGTAGGCGAGCACCATGCCCTCCTGGGCCTGGGTCTTGAGCGCGTCGGTGATCTGCAGTTCGCCGTTCTTGCCGGGCGGGGTGCGGCGCAGGATGTCGAAAATGTCCGGTGTGAGGATATAGCGCCCGATGATTGCCAAGTTGGACGGCGCTTCTTCGGCCTGTGGTTTCTCCACCATGTCGGAGACCACGTAGATGTCCTCCTCCAGCGGCGAGCACTCGATCACGCCGTATTTGTGCACCTCGTCCGCGGGCACCTCTTCGATGGCGACCAAGCTGCAGCGGTACTTGCGGTAGATCTGCGCCATCTGGGCGAGGACGGGTTCGTCTTCGCCCACGCACAAGTCGTCCGCCAACACCACCCCGAACGACTCGGGCCCGATCAGGGTCTCGCCCGTGAGGATGGCGTGGCCCAGGCCCTTCATCTCGACCTGGCGGGTATAGGAGAAGGTGCATTCGTCGATCAGACGGCGGATCTCCTCCAGGTACTTTTCCTTGGAGGTTCCGACGATCTGGTGCTCGAGCTCGTAGCTGATGTCGAAGTGGTCTTCGATGGCGCGTTTGCCGCGGCCGGTGATGATGGCGATTTCGTGCATCCCGGCGGCCAGGGCTTCCTCCACGCCGTACTGGATCAACGGCTTGTTGACGATGGGCAGGATCTCCTTCGGCATGGCCTTGGTGGCCGGGAGAAAGCGCGTGCCGTAACCGGCGGCGGGAAACAGGCATTTCTTGATCATATCGCTGTCAGGGTCCCTCGATTTTCGAATGAGTTCAGGCGCCAGGTCGGCAGTTCGTCGGCATCGATCAGGTCGCGCGCACGCAGCCAGGCGCGCGCATCGGCGGCGTGGCGGAAGCTGTAACCCCAGGTGTCCATATCGCGCATGATGCGCTCGCGCCCCACGCCTGGCAGTTGGTCGGCGAGCACGATCTGCAGATAGCACACCCCGTTTTCCTCGTCGGTGTCGCCGCCGGCGTCGGTGTGCAGACGGTCGCGCCGCGACGCGTCCATGCAGATGAAGTGGCAGGCCTCGTGCAGGGCCGAGTGAACGGGGGTGTCGGGACGCACCAGCAGGCGCCGGCCGACCAGGCCCGCCTCGGGCTCGCCCCAATAGGATCCGGGGATCGTCGCGCCGGCGCCGACCCAGGTCAGACGCAGCTGATAACGTGCGAACAGGCCGTGGAGGGCCAGGGTGGCGACCGTGCCGCAGGTCAGAACGGCGGGTTGACTGTGGACTGCTGGGGACACTGCTCCGGCATGATTGGCGAAAAAAGCCAGTTTACCATGACCGGGTCAGTCGCTTCGGCTGCTCAGCACTGTTCCCACGGCAGCCCGTGGAACCGCCAGCCGCCCAGCGAACTGCGGTGGTGCTCGTCGTCGAGATCCCCTTCGAAGCCCTCGTCGACGTGGTAAACGTTGCGCAGGCCGTCCGCGAGAAGCACCTTGCCGGCCTCGAGCGAGCGCTTGCCGCTGCGGCAGATGAGGATCACGGGAGCGCAACCCTCGTCGGCATCGCACACCAGGCCGCCAAGCATGAGCTTGCGGATGTCGGTGGCGAAGTGCGGGTTTTCCGTCCAGTCGGGCTCGTCGATCCAGGGCACGTGCACGGCGCCCTGCGGGTGACCGACGAACAGGTACTCCATCGACGAGCGGATGTCGACCAGGACCGCACGCGGATCGTCCTTCAGGATCTGCCAGGCCTGCTTGGGGGAGATGCCGCGCGGTTCGTTGGGGTGCTCCATTTCGTCTGGTCTCCTCGGTGCCCGTGATTACTTCTGCTTATTCACTTATAGAATAAATCGTGATGCTTGTCCCGCTATAATCCGCCCGCCATGCAATCCCGCCTCATCGCGCTACTCATCGGCCTGCTGGGTCGACTACCGCTGTCGTTGGTGCAACGCTTCGGCAGGGCACTCGGCTGGCTGTTGTACCGCATCCCTAACCGGGAGCAGCTCAACGCCCGCGTCAACCTGGCTCTGTGCTTCCCCGACTGGTCGGCCGAGGCCCGCGAACGGCTGCTGCGGGAGACGCTGCGCGAGAACGCCACCACCTTGCTGGAAATCCCGCTGGCCTGGCGCCGCGGCTGGGACTTTTGGCATCAGCGGCTGTCGGTGGAACCGGAGGTCGGGGCCCTGTTGCGCGAGGCTCGGGCCGAAGGGCGCGGCGTGATCCTCGCCGCACCGCACTTGGGAAACTGGGAGGTGGGTCTCCACTACCTGACTCAGGTGGCGCCGACGACGGCGTTCTACCGGCCGCCGCGCGAGCCGGCGTTGGAGGCGTTCATGCTGGCCGGCCGTGCACGTGCCGGCAGCAAACTCGCGCCGATCGACGCGCGCGGTATCCGGCTGCTGCTCAAGGCCCTGGGCGCCGGCGAGCAGGTGGCGATCCTGCCCGATCAGCAGCCGCGCCTGGATGGTTCCTCCGGCGTGTTTGCGCCGTTCTTCGGCATCCCGGCGCTGACCATGACACTGGTCAGCCGGATGGCGGCTAAGTCGGGTGCGCCGGTGGTGCTGGTCTACGCGGCCCGGCAGGCTGATGGGGGCTTTCTGTTTTGCGGCAGGCGCGCCGGCAACCGGGTGGCTGCTGCCGATCTGGTCGACGCCGCGGCGGCGCTCAACGCGGAGATCGAGCAGTGCGTGCGCCGTTTTCCCGCCCAGTATCAATGGACCTATCGGCGGTTCCGGACCCAACCGGAAGGCGCGGCCAATCCTTACCGGCGGGGCTCCCCGCCGCAGGATTCGGGGGGATAGCTAGCGCCACGGGCCCGACGGACCGGCCCGAGGGTCTGGGGTGAGGCGCAGAGCGGGTCCGGGGCGGCCGAACCGTCTTAAAGCGCGCCGGGTTTTTGCCGTTACCGGGTAGAGAATCCCCCGCGCACTGTGACGTCGGCCATGGAGATGCGATGCGAAGGGTTGTTGTCGGCGCTTTACTGTTGTTGGTTTTGCCCATGGGAGCCGTGCCGGTTACGGAGGCCGCAGGCATCGATGTCAGGGTACTGATCGACCTCTCGGGCAGCATGCGCCAGAACGATCCGAAGAATCTGCGCCGCCCGGCGCTGCGCTTGCTGGTCGGGCTCCTGCCGCAGGGTACCGAAGCCGGGGTGTGGACGTTCGCGCGCTGGGCCAACCCGCTGGTCCCGCACGGCAGGGTAGACGGCGCCTGGAAACAACGCGCCATCGCGTTGTCGGAGGAGATCGCCTCGCCCGGCCAGTTCACGCACATCGAGGAGGTGCTGCGACAGGCGGCCCGCGGGTGGGTGGGCACCGAGCCTGCGGCCGAGCGCCACCTCCTGCTGTTGACCGACGGGGTGGTGGACGTCTCCAAGGAGCCGGGCGCCAGTGCCGCCTCGCGGGCGCGCATCCTGAACGAACTGCTGCCCAAGCTGCAGGCGGCGCGGGTCCGCATCCACACGATCGCCCTGTCCGGGCGCGCCGACCACGAACTGCTGCGCAGTCTGGCGACCGCGACCGACGGCTGGTACCAGGAGGTCGGCTCGGCAGGGGAACTGCAGCGCGTGTTCCTGCGCATCTTCGAAAAGGTCGGCCGCCCCGATGCGGTCCCGCTCACCGACAACCGCTTCCGGGTGGACAAGAACATCAGCGAGGCGACGGTGCTGGCATTCCGCCCCGAAGGCTCGCCGCCGTCGCGCCTGCACGCGCCCGACGGCACCGTGTTCGACGGCAACGACGTCGCCGCAGGCGTCGCCTGGCACAGCGACCAGGGCTATGACCTGATCACCATCGACGGCCCGCAGGCCGGGGAGTGGCGGCTGGAGGCGGAACAGGACCCCGACAATCGGGTGATGATCGTTACCGATCTGAAGTTGGAGATCGAGGCGGTGCCCAACCGGCTCACGCTCGGCGAGTCGTTTCCCCTGGTTGCGTACCTCAGCAGCAAGGGAACAATCATTGACCGACCGGGCTTTCTCGATTTGGTGAACTGGCGCGTGGAGGAGCGGCAGGAAAAAGGGCGCAACCCGGTCCCGGTGAACGATCGCGGCGAACACGGCGACGAGCGTCCGGGCGACGGTCGCTACGCGGTCGTCGTGGGACGGGACGCGCCGCCGGGCAGCCTGACGTTGGTCGTCTCCGCCAAGAGCGCGACCTTCGCGCGCGAGAAGCAGCTGGTCGTCGACGTCGCGGTGCCGGCCGCGCTGGCCGACGAGCCGGCGGCGCCAGTTACCGCGCGCGTCGAGGGGATCGGCCGCGCGGGCAACCCGACCGTGAGCGAGCTCGGCCCGGTCTACCCGCCCGATGCGACGTCGGTGCCCCCTCGAGCCAAGCCCGTAACGCCGCCTGAACGAGCGCCGGCACCGCCGGCCCGGGCGGTGACTGTCGGGCGGGATGCCGCGCCCCATTGGGTGCTGCCGGCGGCGCTGTTCGGCGGGTTTAACCTGTTGCTGATCGGCGGTGGCCTCGCCTGGTGGCTGCTGGCTGGCCGCCGGCAGGGCGGCGGCGAGATCGTCTTGGTCGACGTCAGCGAGCCGGCGCTGCGGGACGACAGCGACGTCGCGTTCGGTGAGGGCCGCGCGGCATGACCGGCACGACCTTCTGGCTTGGTCTTGCCTGCGGCGAACTGGTGCTGATCGCCCTGGTCGTGCTCCTGGTGGCCTGGGTGCGGGAACGGTCGGCGCGTGCGCGCGACCGGGAGGCCATCGCGACGCTGGTCGGGAAGATCAAGGCCGGCAAGGCGGGGCGCGTGGCCGCGGTGCGCAACCTGCTGAGCCGACACTTCGGCCTGTCGGGCGACGAGCTCGAAGGCGCGACCCTCGCCGTGGCACGCGCTGAGCTGGAGCTCTACCAGGCCTTCGCCAACCTCTTTTTGCGCCGCGACCACGCGGCCGCGGCCGCGTTCGATCGGGTGGTCGAGAGCGCCGTGTCGCCGTACTGGACGCTTCAGGGCGGAGCGCCAGCGCAGGGCGAGGGCGATGCGGGGGAAATCGCGCGGCTGCAGGGCGACAATCGGCGCCTGGCCGAGGAATTGCAGATCACGATGGACACCATGAGCCGGATGCTGAGCGAGTACGCTGCGGTATTCGCGGGTGAAGACGGGGAGGACGGGCCGGCGGTACCGCTGAGTGCTGCGACCGTGGACGAGCCGGGGGTTGATGCGGCGCTGTCGTCCGAGCCCGTGTCGCCCGCCGACCGAGTACCGCGGCCGCGGGGGGTAGCAGTTTCCGCTGGCGAGGCGTTGCGGACCGAGGTCGACGGCGATTCCGCGTTCGGCCCCGCCGCGGCAGAGGCCGTGACGGAAAAGGGCGCGGACGAAGACAAGGCGATCGCGATATAGCCTGGCGGGCAACCGCGCTCGCCGCTGCGGCGGCTCGTCCCGGGCGGCCGGACCTACTCCTCGAGGGCGGGTAGGTCGTATGGAAGTGCCAGCAGGTCCAGCGATTCGCCCTGCTCGCTGCCGAGGCGCAGCCCCGCACCTTCGGCGCTGGCGATCTCCGCGACCGCCAGCAGCTCGAACCCGCCCTCGGGCGATGGTCGAGCGTCCACCACCCGACCCGCGCCCTGGCCCGATGCGCTCGCTGGGGAGTACAGCTCCTGGCCGGGTACGGGGCGATTTTCGGCGGCTACGTGCGCAGCGTACATGCGGCGCTTGAGCTTGCCGAGATATTGCATGCGCGCGATGACCTCCTGGCCGGTGTAGCAGCCCTTGGTGAAGCTGACCCCATCGATCAACTGCATGTTCGCCATCTGCGGCACGAAGGTTTCGGCGGTGGCAGCGTAGACGTTGGGTACCCCGGCACGGATGTCGAGCAAAGCCCAATAGTCCGGGTCGGCCGGCCGCGCCTGGTGTGCGCTGTGTTCCCAGAAAGCCCGTACGGCGTCCGGCGGGCCGATCAACTCGAAGCGCGGTGTCTCGCCCGGCTGACGGATGATGGTCAGTGGCGGCTGGTGGCACAGGCTGCCGGCCGCGTCCGCCGGTACGGCGGGCAGCAACTGGGTCGCACAGCTGCCGGCGATCCCGACGCGGACCAGTTCGTCCGAAACGTCCTCGAGTGTCACTTTGGCGCGCAGCACGAACATCTGCAGCCGCTTCGCCAGCATGGCGGCGCGCTCGCGCGGCAGCTGTAGGTAGAGGTCGCCTGCGCGTTCGAACAGGCGAAAGTTGGCGAGCATCCGCCCTTTGGGGCTGCAGATGCTGCTCAGCTGGCTGTGCTCCGGGCCGAGCTGGCGCACGTCGTTGGTGAGCTGGCCCTGTAGGAAACTGCGCGCATCTTCGCCCGACACACGGATCAGGCCCAGATGCGAGAGATCGACCAGCGCACAGGCGGGCGCGGGTTCGGCATCGGGAAAGCTCACCACGTCGTCATCGGCGACAGTCGCGCCCTGGGATGCAACAAAACCCTGCCAGTCGCTGTTCATGGGAATAAGGTCGTCTCGTCGGTCGCCTCGTAAAGCCGGTATGATAACCAGTCCAGCCCGGCAAGACACTCGCCCATCCCCCGCGGAGACCTCGTGCCATCCAACGTTATTCGCCCCGGCAGCCTCGTGCTCTACAAAGTTCACCCGGCCATCGTCCGGAGTGTCGGCGACAAGATCGAGATCGAACTCGAGGGCGGCAGGGCCAAGCGTGTGCGCGACAAGGACGTTGCGCTGCTGCATCCCGGCCCGGCCGCCAGCCTGGGCACGCTCGACGCCGCCGCGCCCGACGTGGAGGAGACCTGGGAGCTGCTCGGCGGCGAGCAGGCGACGCTCGCGGAACTGGCTGACTTGCTGTACGGCGAATTTACGCCGGCAACGGCTTGGGGGGCGTGGACACTGGTCGCCGACGGGCTGTATTTCGAAGGCGCGCCGGACCGGGTCACCGCCCGTTCGGCAGAACAGGTGCGGGAGACCCGAGACGAGCGGGACGCCCGCGAGGCGGCGGCACGCCAGTGGGCGAATTTCCTCTCCCACGTGGAGGCGGCGGCACTGGACGAGGACGACCGCAAGCGCTTGTCCGAGGTCGAGCGTGTTGCCCTGGGGCAGTCGGCCGCGAGCCGGATCCTCGCCCACTTCGATGTACCCGCCCAGCCCGTTGCTGCGCACCGCTTCCTGGTGCGTTGCGGCTACTGGGACGATGAGCACAACCCCCACCCGAGCCGCATCGGTGTCAGCCTCGTCAGCGCCGAACCGGAACTGCCGGCCCTCCCCGACGAGCCCCGGCGCGATCTCACCCATTTGCCGGCCTTCGCCATCGACGACGCCGGCAACCAGGACCCCGACGACGCCATCAGCGTGGACGGCGACCGACTTTGGGTGCACGTCGCGGACGTCGCCGCTCTGGTCGCGCCTGGCGGCGGCCCGGATCTGGCGGCGCGCGAGCGCGGCGCCAACCTGTACCTGCCCGAGGGTGTGGTCGGCATGCTGCCTGACGCCGCCACCCTGCGGCTTGGCCTGGGCCTGAGCGAGGAGTCGCCGGCGCTGTCGTTCGGATTTCGGCTGGGTGACGAGGGCGTGGTCGACGTCGAGGTGGTGCCGAGCCGCGTGCGCGTAACCCGCACCACGTACGACGAGGTCGACCGGCGGCTGGACGAGGCTCCGTTCGCCGCAATGCGCGAGATGACCAGCGCCTTCCGGGCTCAGCGCCTGGCCCGCGGTGCGACCGAGCTGGAGCTGCCGGAGGTGAGCATCAAGCTCGTCGACGGCGAGATCGTCATTCGCCCCCTGCGGCGGCTCGGTAGCCGCCAGTTGGTCACCGACGCCATGCTGATGGCCGGCGAGGCCGCGGCGCGGCTGGCGCAGCGCGAGGGTGTGGTAGTCCCCTATGCCCTCCAGGCCGCGCCGGACGAACTGCGCAGCCCGTCAACGCTGTCGGAGATGTATGCCTACCGGCGCTTCTTCAAACCGAGCCAATCGAGTTCGGCGCCCGGTCACCACTTTGGTCTCGGGCTGCCACAATACAGCCGCGCCACCAGCCCGCTACGCCGCTATCTCGACCTGGTCACTCACCAGCAGCTGCGGGCCCTGGTCACCGGCGGGACGCCGCTGGGCGCCGAGGCCGTGGCCGAGCGCATCGGCGCCTCGGAGGCGGTCTCGGGGTTGGTGCGCCGCGCCGAGCGGCTGTCGAACCAGCACTGGAAACTCGCCTGGCTGCGCCGCCATGCCGGCTGGGAGGGGGAGGGTGTCGTGGTCGCGCTCGAGGAGCGCAAGGCCGTGGTCCTGGTTCCCGAGCTGGCGCTGGAGACCCGGGTGCGCCTGGGTGACGGCATGGCGCTGGACCAGTCGCTGCGGCTGCGGGTTCGCGAGGTCGACTTGGCCGAACAGTCGGCGTTCTTCCAGGTGCTGAAGTGAGGCAGGCCGACCCGTATACTGGCGGCCACCGAGTCGGGAGAAATGAGATGAGCAACCGTCCGTCAGAGGAGTTCGCTAAATTCTGCACCGCTGAGGTCGAGCGCCGGCGCAACTCCGGGGAGGGGTTCGACGAATCCGCTTACGAACAGGCCATGCAGCTTGCGCTCAAGAAGCTTCGCCTGCTAGAGGAAGAGCGGCCCGCATGATTATTCGCAGCGTCCATGCCGTCAACGTCCTGAAGTACGCCGAGTTGACCCTGGTCGACCTCCCCAGCCGGGGTCTGATCGCGATCAGCGGGCCCAACGAGTCGGGCAAGAGTTCCATCGGCGAGACCCTTTGCTTCGGGCTGTTCGGCCGCACCTTCTCACTCGGCCCGGAGCAGCTCGGCAAGATCGTCCGCTGGGGTGCCAACGACTGCTCGGTGAGCGTGACGTTCGAGATCGACGGCCAGGCCTACGAGTTGTCGCGCTTTCTCGACCGCGACGGCCACCACAGTGCGCGTCTGAGCCGCTTGGGCGAAGCCGAGCCCATGGTGCGCGGCGTCGCCGCGGTGGGTGAGAAGCTCTCCGAACTTCTCGGTTACGAGTTCGAGGAGTTCGTCGAGTCGTTTTATCTGGCGCAGCGTGAAATCACCACGCCGCACCCGCACAGCCACGCGGTCAAGATCATGGCCGGTGTCGCCCCCATGGAGACCGTGGCCGCGGAATTTGCCGCCGAGATCGCGGACCTGGAGGAAAAGCAGGGCGAACTGGCGGCGGAGATGGAAGCCGCGGGCGAGGAACTCGACGAGCTTGGCCTGGAGGACGGGTACCTGATCCGCGTCGAAGACGAGCGTACCGCGCTGGATCACCGCGTGCACGACAACCGGCGTCTCGAGGCCGAGCTGGACGAACGCGGCGCGGCCTACTCGGCTTGCGCCGCCGACATCCAGTCTGCCGAGCGCGCCCGCGGCAGGGCCTCGGCGCTGCGCTTCCTACTCTTGCTGCTCGCGCTCGCAGCGGGTGGCATGTGGGCCCTGCTGGCCCGGGCTGGGCAGCTGCCTGTCGCCGAAAAGCTTGCACAGTTCCTCGAGCAATCGGTTCCGGCCTGGCAAGAGGCTTATCTGCCCTACGTCGGTTATGCCGCGGTCGGCCTGGCGGTGCTCGGACTGTTGTTCTGGGGAAGGGTCGCCGGCAAACGCCGCAGCATCGCGGAATTGCGGGAGCGGGCGGGCCAACTGGCCGAACCGCTGGCGCGCGTGCAGGCGTTGTCCGCCGACCCGGGCGAGGGGCGCGTCTCCCTTGGGCGCCGGGCGCTCGACGCGGAAGCCGAAGACGAACAGGGGTCGCAGTCGAAAACGCGGCCCGAGCGGCCGAACCCGGTGGCCTTCGAAACCATGCTGCCCTGGATCACGCGCGGCGAGGCCGACGTGCGCGAGGTCGAGGCCTTCGTCGCGCGGCTGCGCGATTGGCTGAAGGACCTGATCGAGCGCCAATCGGTGCTGCTGGCCGAACTCGACGTGGAAATCGAGGAAGAGACCGACCGGGTTCAGCAGGCCGCCAAGCTGCACGAGGTCATGGCGGCGCTGGAAACCAAGCAGGGCGATCTCGGCGAACGCGTCGTACAGCGCCGGCGCGGTATCGAACTGCTCGAGGGGGCGGCGCGCGAGCAGACCGTGCACTTCAACCGTGACGTGCGCGAACTCGTCGGTCGGGCTCTGCCGTTGTTCACGGGCGGGCGCTACGAGCACCTCAAGATCGACGTTGTTCTGGTGGTGCGGGTGTTCTCTGGCGACAAGCGCGACTTCATGGACCTCGACGAGGTTTCCAGCGGAACGCAACGCCAGATCATGCTGGCCCTGCGGCTGGCACTGTCTGAAAAGTTGCTGGCCCGCGCCGTCAAGGGCCGCCAGTTCACCTTTCTTGACGAGCCGTTCGCGTTCTTCGACGAAGAACGCACCCGCACCGCCCTGGCCGCGCTCGGAG
>JARRQB010000009.1:0-11071 GCA_037382265.1 Gammaproteobacteria bacterium
GCGTTCCGGCCACCGCGAGCCGGCCCTGTTCCGCCCAGTAGGTCGCTTCGCCCGAGATCGGCCAGGCCAGTCGCGGCCAGGTGGCCACGGCGTCGAAGCGCGGCTCCGGCTCGGCCAGGGCAAGGGTCGCGTCCGCGCGCAGGGCCGCCGGTTCGGTGACTTCCACGGCGAGGCGCGGTGCGAGCGCCGCGCCCGCCACGCTCAGGCGGGCCCGGAGCCGGGGCTGGTCGGGAGCCTGGAACCAGCCGGTCAGGGTGCCTGCCAGGGCGTGGGGCGCGGTCGGCTGCAGTGCCAGGTCGCCGGCGAGGCCGTACCCTTCGGCCTCCAGCTCGAGCCCGGTGACCGACCAGCGCTCGGCGCCGAGCCGGGCGGCCAGCCCGGCCCGCGCCAGGGCGAACCGACCGTCGCCTTGTGCGACGGTCAGGTCGGTGAGCGCCAGGCGGTCGAGGCGCACGGCCAGCGGCAGGCCGAGTTCGGGAATCGAGGGTGGGCCGGCCGCCGCGTCCTCGCCCGGGCCGCCCACGTAGCGCGGGCTGGTCAGGGCCAGGGCCTCAATGTGCAGGAGACGATGGCGGAGGGCGGCCGGGCGCCAGCGCAGGTGCAGCGCAGCGGCCTCAAACAGGCTGTCGCCGAAGCGGACGCGCAGTCCGGAAATGGTGATATCGTACAATAAATTACCGCTAACATCGTCGAATTGCACCGAAATGCCGGCTAAATCGCCAAACTTAGCGGCTTGTTGCAGGGCCCAGCGGGTACCCGGTTCGGTGGTGAGCAAGGCGAGCGCGAGCACGGGGGTCGCGGCCATCGCGGCGCTCAGCCAGGCCAGGGCCTTGAGCAGCCGGCGCGCCAGCTTCACAGGTCCGCGCCAAACGCGAAGTGAATGCGCCACTCGTCCTCGAAGGTGTCGCTGGGTATTGCAAAGTCGAGCCGCAGCAGCCCCACCGGCGTGAACCAGCGCAACCCGGCGCCGTAGCCCCACTTGGCCTCGAACGTGTCGTTGAACACGTTGCCGCCGTCGACGAAGGCGCCCAGCCACCAGTCCTCGCCCTTGATCGGGTGTTCGTACTCGAGGCTGCCGGTCAGCAGGTGTTGGCCGCCGGTGGGGTCGCCGCTGTCGTCGCGCGGGCCGAGGCGTTCGTAGCCGTAGCCGCGCACGCTGCGGTCGCCGCCGGCGAAAAAGCGCAGCGAGGCGGGCACATCCGCGAACTCGTCGACCCAGGTCGTACCCAGGTCCAGCCGCCCGGTGAGGCGGCCGGCCTCGCCGAAACGGTAGATGCCCATGGCGCCCGCGCGCAGTCGCACCAGCGAGGTGGTCGACAGCAGATTCTCGTGCGCGCCGCGCAGCTCGAGGTTCAGCCGGTACCCTCGGCTGGTGCGCAGCGGGTTGTCGGAGTGGGTGCGCTTCCAGCCGATCCCCGGCATGAGGAGGAAGGCTTCCGGGGTGTCGCCGCCGACCACGGAGTCCTCGTACAGCGCCTCGACGAAGCGCGTCTCCGTCCAGGCGCCGCGCAGCAGGGTCTGGCGCACGCCGGCCTGGATGCTGCGGGACTGGACCGTGTCGCTGTTCTCGTTGAGCAGGGCGGCCTTGATCTCCAAGTGCTCCCGCCGCGGGTCGCGACCGGGGATCAGATAGTTGGCGGTGAGGCCCGACTCGATCTGCGAGAGACGCAACTCGCTGGCGAAGCGGTGCCCCGCGGCGTTGAGATAGCGATTCTCGTACCCCAGGCGGAAGCGCGCGCCGGTGTCGGTCTCGTAACCGATGCCGGCACGCCACGCGTGCCGGGCCACGGGCGTGAACTCGACGTCCACGGGAACCGCCAGCGCCTCGGTCTGGTCGCGCCGCGGCAGCACCTGGACGGAGCGGAAGTAGCCGGCGTCGCTCAGGGCGCGGTTCATGTCGAACAGGGCCTGGCTGCTGAAGTACGCGCCCGGCTCCAGCTGCACGTAACGGTGCAGCAGCCCCTCGTCCAGGGGTTGAGGCCCCAAGCGCACGTCGCCGAAGCGATAGCGCGGCCCGCTGTCGAGCCGTAGGTGCACGTCGGCGGCCGACTCCGCCGGGTAGACCCGCAGTTCGCGGTGCGCCAGGCGGGCGTCGAGGTAACCGCGTTCCAGGGCGAGTTCCTGCAGCCGGGTCTTGACCGCCTCGTAGACCGAATGGTCGAGCGGCTCGCCCGGGGCGAGCGGCAGGTCGCGCAGGGCGGCGGCGAACGCCGGGTCCGCGGCGGCGTCGCCGGTTACGTCGACGTCGACAGCCCTGATGCGCACGCGCGGGCCGGGGGACAGGTGGACCACCGCCGTCCAGCAGTCCTCGTCGAAGTCGAGTTGCGACGAGACCTCGGCCCGGTAGTAGCCCAGTGCGCGCAGCGCCGGTTCCATGTCCGCCGGCAGGCGCGCGAACAGGCGGCGCACGCGCCAGCGCGGCGTGTCGCACGGCAGGTCGTCCAGGCGGAGGTGCAGCAGCAGGTTGTCGCGCAGCGCGGCGCTGGCCGCCGGGGCCTGCAGCTGCAACTCCGCCAGACCCGGCTGCCACGCGAGCGACGCGGCGAGCGCCAGCGCGTTGGTGAAGCGGCGGGTCGGCATGCGTTCAGGACACCCCGGGTGGGCGGGCTCGGCTTCGCGCCCAGCCTATCCGCCGGACGCGCGTGCGGCTACATTCACACGTTCCCCCGGGGCTCGTCAAAGGCGCAATCATGGGCAGCCGGCGCGCCAGCGGCTAAGATCGTCGGGTCGCACCATCGCGCACGCCCGTCCAGCCCGGCGCCACGAACCGGGCAGCCCGTCCGCCTCACCAGGAGGAGAGAACCCAGCATGAAACTCGAAACCATCGCCGTCCACGGCGGCTACCAGCCCGACCCGACCACCAAGGCCGTGGCGGTGCCGATCTACCAGACCACCTCGTACGCCTTCGACAGCACCCAGCACGGCGCCGATCTGTTCGACCTCAAGGTCCCGGGCAACATCTACACCCGCATCATGAACCCGACCAGCGACGTGCTCGAACAGCGCGTCGCGGCGCTCGAAGGCGGGGTAGGGGGCCTGGCCCTGGCCTCCGGCATGGCCGCCATCACCTACTCGATTTTCACCATCGCCCAAGCCGGCGACAACATCGTCACCACCTCGCAGCTGTACGGCGGCACCTACAACCTGTTCGCGCACACCCTGCCGCGACTGGGCATCGAGGTGCGCTTCTGCGATGCCAAAGACATCGACGGCATGGCGGCCCGGATCGACGCCAAGACGCGCGCGCTGTTCTGCGAATCGATCGGCAACCCGGCCGGCAACATCGTCGATTTCGGCGCCATCGCCGACATGGCGCACGGCCATGGGGTGCCGCTGATCGTCGACAACACCGTGCCGACACCCTACCTGTGCCGGCCCTTTGAACACGGCGCCGACGTGGTGGTGCACGCGCTGACCAAGTACATGGGCGGGCACGGCAACAGCATCGGCGGCGTCGTGGTGGACTCCGGCAAGTTTCCCTGGGCCGAGCACAAGGCCCGCTTCCCGATGCTCAACGAACCGGACGTCTCCTACCACGGCGTGGTCTACACCGAGGCGCTCGGTCCGGCCGCCTACATCGGGCGCTGCCGCGTGGTGCCGCTGCGCAACATGGGTAGCGCCATCTCGCCGTTCAACAGTTTCCTGATCCTGCAAGGCATCGAGACTCTGCCGGTGCGCATGGACCGCCACTGCGACAACGCCCTGGCGGTCGCACGCCATCTCAAGGATCACCCCCAGGTGGAGTGGGTCAACTACGCCGGCCTGGAGGACCACCCCGACCACGGCCTGGTGCAGAAGTACATGGGCGGCAAGGCCAGTTCCATCCTGTCGTTCGGCATCAAGGGCGGCCTCGAGGCCGGCGCGCGCTTCATCGACGCGCTGCAGCTGATCGTGCGCCTGGTCAACATCGGCGACGCCAAGACCCTGGCCTGCCATCCCGCGACCACCACCCACCGCCAGCTCTCGCCGGAGGAACTGAAGACGGCCGGGGTCAGCGCGGACCTGGTGCGGCTGTCGATCGGCATCGAGAACGTGGCCGACATCATCGAGGACATCGACCAAGCGCTCGCCCAGGCGAAGTAACGAGGTACCGGGCGCCAGGGGTAACGCGGCTTCGCCGCACACCGATCAGCTTCTGGAAGCCGGATCCTGGTTTCTCAGCAGTTGTGCTTCCGCGTGGAACAGGTGTTCGGCGTCGCCCTGCAGGATCAGGGCGTCGCCGCTGCGCAAGGTCATGGCGGGGTCAGGGGCGTCGCCGCAGATGCCGGCGCGGCGCACGGTCAGGACCTCGACGTCCAGGTCGTCCAGGCCGAGTTCGTCGATGCGGCGGCCGACCGCGTGGTGGTCGGGTGAGAGCACCACGGTGTGCAGGCGGTGCTGGTCCTCCAGCGCTTCGGGGGTCTCCAACTCGTCGCCGCCGTGGAAGTAGCAACGCACCCGGCGATAGTGGTCGGTGCGGGCCTGTTCGACCACGCGCTGGATCTCGTCCAGGTCGACGCCGAGCTGGTTGAGCAGGCGGCTGGCGAGGATCAGGCTGGCCTCCACCGATTCGGGTACCACCTCGGTCGCGCCAGCGGCCTCCAGCGTCTCCAGGCGGCTGTCGTCGTGGGCGCGCACGATGATCGGGATGTCGCGGTTGAGCCGACGGACCGCCGGGATGATCTGTTCGGCGGCCTGGTAGTCGTCGAACGCGAGCACCAATGCGCGGGCGCGGGCGAGGCCCGCGGCCTCGAGAATCTCTGGATGGGCGGCGTTGGCGAAGAACACCCGCTGGCCCGCCTCCCAGGCCTCGCTGATCAGCGTGGGGTCCATGTCCAGCGCGAGGTAGTCGATGCGCTCGGTGTCGAGGAACAGCGCCAGGTTCTGGCCGATGCGGCCGAAGCCGCCGATGATGACGTGGCCCGACAGCTGCGCCGCCCCTTCCTCGACGACGTGGGCCTCGGTCTCCTGGTGCCGCCGGTAGGAGCGGCTGACCAGGGCGGCGAGCTGGCCGTTGCGCCGGATCAGCAGGGGCGCCAGTGCCATAGAGACCACCATCGCGGCCAATACGGGCTGCGACTGTTCGGCCGTGAGCAGGCCATGAGCAAGCGCCAGGGCGAGCAGGGCGAAGCCGAACTCGCCGCCCTGCGCCAGCACGATACCGGTGCGCAGGGCGAGACCGCTGTCGTGGCCGCCGAGCCGCACCACGCCGGCGATCAACAGGCCCTTGACGATCACCAGACCGACCACCAGGAGCAACACCCAGTGAGCGATGCCCGGCAGCGCGGCGAGGTCGAGCTGGGTGCCCACGGTAATGAAGAACAGGCCCATCAGCACGTCCCGAAACGGCCGAATCTCCGTTTCCACGTGGTGGCGGTACTCGGTGTCGCCGATGAGCATGCCGGCGATGAACGCGCCCAGGGCGAGCGAGAGGCCGGCCAGCCAGGTCAGCCAGGCGGCGGTCAGCGACACCAGCAGGACGGTCAGGGTGAACAGCTCGACCGAGTGCGCGCTGGCGACCCAGTGAAACAGCGGCCGCAGCAGCCAGCGGCCGGCCGCGAGCATGGCGACCAGCACCGCCAGGCCTTTGGCCAGGGCGAGCAGCAGCACCGGCCCGAGGCTGTCCGCCGCGCCGCCGCCGAGGATCGGGATCACCACCAGAAAAGGCACCACGGCGAGGTCCTGGAACAGCAGTATGCCGAGGGCGTAGCGGCCGTGGCGACTCTGCATCTCGACCTGCTCGGTGAGCTGCTTGGCGACAATGGCCGTGGACGACAGCGCCAGGGCGCCGCCCACCACCAGCGCGCCCTGCCAGGGAATGCCGCCGGCCATGGCCATCGCCATGGTGACCAGGGTCGACAGGACCACCTGGGCACCCCCGAAGACCAGCACCGCGTGGCGCATCGACAGCAGGTGCGGGATGGAAATCTCCAGGCCGATCATGAACAGCAGGAACACCACGCCCACCTCGCCGAGCAGATGCACCACCTCGTTCTCCGGGATCCAGCCGAGCGCGTGGGGGCCGGCGGCCAGGCCGACGAACAGGTAACCGAGGATCGGGGGAAGATGGATGCGCCTGACCAGCGCGACGGCCGCCACGGACAGGGCGAGCAGGATGAGCACGGCGCCCAGCGGCGAGTGATGCACGGTCGGGGTCCCGGGTGACTATCCAACCACTATACCGGCGCGGCGCGACCGCCGGCCAGCCAGGTCGCACGGCGCCGGCTTCAGCCGCCGAGCACGCCGCGCATTTCGCCGATCTGGTCCTGCGCCTCTTTGATGATGCCCAGGCTGGTTTCGGGGGTGACGTCGTCGCCCAGCACGCGCTTCAGGGCGGTGATCCGGTCGAACGGCGGCAGCCCCTCCATGCCGTGGTGGGCCAGGCGTTCGTGCACCTGGGCGACGATCACCAGGTCGGCGAGGTCGGCGCGCTGCGCCGATTCGCGGACCCAGTTCTCGGCCTCGCGGGCGGCGGCCACGATCGGCGGGGCGAAGGACCACTCGCGCAGGATCAGGGCGCCGAGTTCGGCCCGCAGGCGTTGGATGGTGCGCTCCAGGGCGGCGGGGTCCCGGGCCAGCTGGGGTATGTTCTGGCTGTAGTTGATGATGGCGATGCTGCCCACGTCGTGGACCAGGCCGGCCAGCATGGCCTCCTCGGGGTCGTCCAGCCCGGTCGAACGGGCCAGCGTGAAGCTGATGGCGGCAACCGTCGCGCTGTGCTTCCACAATTCGCGCATCCGTGCCTTCAATTGCGGCTGGCGCGCCTGGAAGACCTCGCGCATGGTGAAACTGAGGACCAACTTCTGGGTCGTGCGGGTGCCGAGGCGCACCACCGCCGCGGCACAGGTCTCGGCCCGGTTGCGCCGGCTGTAAAAGGCGCTGTTGGCCACCTTGAGCAGCTTGGCCGCCATGGCGGGGTCGGTCTCGATGACGCGCGCGATGTCGCGCGCGTCGTTGCCGCCGTCCTCGACCGCGCGCCGGATACGCATGGCCAGGTCGGGCAGGGTGGGCAGGACGGCCACGTTGTCCCGCAGATCGTGGTACAGCCGAAACCCCAGATCGGCCTCGAGCTGCGCGAGCGCGGCATCGGCCGGTTCCGCGCCCGCCTCGGCGGTCGGCTCGCCGACGGCGGCACTGATCACCATGTCGGGTATGCGGAAGCCGCGCACCCGGCTGAGTGCGGTCACCTCGAGCATGCGCGGACGCAGGTTCGCAACCGGGTTGCGGCTCGACTCCGGGGTGACGGTCAGCTCCCGCTGTTCGCCGCCGGCCGAGCGCAGGCGCAGGTCTCCCTCGGTCACGAAGTAGGTGAAGCCGTCGTCCGAGCCCTGCTGCAGAAAGGTCTTGCCCTTCTTGACCTCGATGGGTTCTGCGGCGTCGGCCACGGCCTTGACCTGCCAAACCGCCAGGCGCGCGAACACGGGCAGGGTGCGCAGGTAATCGATATCCCTGGGGTTTGCCTCGGACGTGTTCACTCCCATGTAGATCGACCCGCGCGGACCACGCTTTAGCTGGGGCCGCGGTCGCTACCGACGATCTGGCGGGACACGACTCGCCCGCGCCGCAACACGAGCAGCTCGCCGCCGGCGAGCGCTTCCCAGGGGCCCTCGGTCAGCGGAATGCTGGCGATCAGGATGGCGTCGCCGCCCGGGCAGCGGGCGCTGACCCCATCCCCGACGAACACGCCGCAGCCGGCATCGTCCCGGTGCAGCAGATGCAGCCCGGGTGGGGCCATGGCGCCGTCGGGCTGGGTGCGCTCGTGGCCATGCACGAACAAGTAGTCGCCGTCGCTGTACACGAAATTGGCCGGCCCGAGCGGCTGCAGCATGCTCGCGAACGCTTCGACCACCGCGAGTCGATCGGCCAGCGGCGGCGGTTCCTCCGGCGCCCAGACGGGCTCCAACTCGCGCAGCAGCAGGCTGAAGGCTTGTTCGGAGTCGGTCTCGCCCACCGGGCGCCAGCGCGGCGTCGGCTCGTCCAGCAGGTTAATTTCCGGAATGTCGCCGTTGTGCGCGAACACCTGCTTGCGTCCGCCCACGACGCGCACGAACGGCTGGGTGTTGCTCAGGCTGCGGGCGCCGAAGGTGGCCTGACGCAGGTGCGAGATGACCAGCCGCGACGGCGGCAGCGCCTCCTGCATGCACTTGATCAGCGCGCTTTCCGAGGCCGGGTGGGGCTCACGGGCGAGGTAGACGTCCTGGTCCTCGTAGGCGGCCACGCCCCAGCCGTCGCAGTTCTTTGCCTCGTGGCCCCCGCGGCGGGCCAGGCGGTCGAGCGAAAAGCGCAGGTTGACCGGCTTTTCGGCGGAGATGGCAAACAGTTCACACACGCGGGGTTCTTCAGGCTTGGCGGATCAGGCCCTAGTCTAGCGCCTTCGGCGCCCTGGTAGCTCGGGGTTGCCGCCGCGCCGCGCCGCGCGGCCAGCGCTGCCGATTGGCCGGGACCGAACTAGGATTGCCATTAGCAACGCTTAAAACGGGGGGCGTTCCATGCGGTTGTGGTTTCACGGCGCGGCCGGCGAGGTGACGGGGTCCTGCCATCGCATCGCCGCCAATGGGCGCCAGGTGCTGCTCGATTGCGGCCTCGTCCAGGGTCGCAGGAAGGACGAACTGCGCAACCGCGCGCCTTTCCCGTTCGACCCGGCGCGCCTCGACGCCGTGGTCCTGAGCCACGCCCACCTCGACCACAGCGGCCGACTGCCGTTGCTGGTGGCAGCGGGCTTCCGCGGGCCTGTCTACTGCCACCCCGCGACCCGCGATCTGCTGGAGATCATGCTGCGCGATGCCGCCTACCTGGCCGTCAAGGACGCCGAGTGGGAAAACCGCAAGCGCGACCGCAAGGGGCTGCAACCGGTCGAACCGCTGTACACCCTCGACGACGCGCTCCAGGTGCTGAGCCAGATTCGGCCCCTGGACTACGGCGAGCGCTGCGACGTGGCCGCCGGCATCAGCGTGCGCCTACAGGATGCCGGCCACATCCTCGGCTCGGCCGTGGTCGAGGTCTGGCTGGCGGAGCGCGGGGTGCGGCGCAAGCTGGCCTTCAGCGGCGACCTGGGCCAGCCGAGCACGCCCATCCTGCGCGACCCGGCGCTCGTGCGGGAGGCCGACCTGGTGCTGCTCGAGAGCACCTACGGGGACCGCCTGCACCGCGCCTGGAGCGAGACCCGAGCCGAACTCGGCGCGGTGTTCGCGGCGGCGCGCGCGGGCGGCGGCAACATCCTGGTGCCGGCCTTTGCGGTCGACCGCACCCAGGAACTGCTTTACCTGTTCGCTCGCCACTTCGACGAGTGGGGCCTCGACGCCTTCGAGATCTTCCTCGACAGCCCGATGGCCATTGCCGCCACCGAGGTCTATCTGCGCCACTCCGAGTTGTTCGACCGGGAGGCCCGCACAGCCTTTGCCGCGCACCAGGAGGCCTCGCTGCTGCCGAATCTGCACTTCAGTCGCACCAGCCAGGACTCGATGGCGCTGAACAGGATTCGCCGGGGCGCCATCATCGTCGCGGCCAGCGGCATGTGCACCGGCGGGCGGATCGTCCACCACCTCAAACACAATGCCTGGCGCCGCGAGACGCACATCATCATCGTCGGCTTTCAGGCGCGCGGTACCACGGGGCGCATGCTGGTCGACGGGGCGGGGCACATCCGCCTGTGGGGCGAGACCATCCGGGTGGCCGCCCAGGTGCACACCGTCGGCGGGCTGTCGGCGCATGCCGACCAGGAGGCGCTGGGAAACTGGTACGGGGCCGTCGCCGGCCGCCCGCCGGTCGCGCTGGTGCACGGCGAGGCCGAGGCCCGGCTGGCGCTCGCCGCGCGCCTGCGGGCCAGGTTCGGGGTTGAGGCCTGGCTTCCGGAGCCCGCGGCGGAGGTCGACCTGGCGACGCTTGCCCCGCCGCCCGCGCAGCAGCGACGGCGCGGCGAGGTTCGGAGCGGCGATCGGTCGGGCGCGCGCGCGTGAGGGGTGGGCCGTCCCGGCCGCGCCGGGCGGCTAAGGCCAGATCCCCCGTTCCAGGCTGGCGGTGGCGACCCGTTCGATGGCCAGGGTCAGGGCGGCGGTGCGCACCAGCCGGGCACAGGTGTCGGCTTCGCCGGCGCGACCGCACATCGCCTCGTGCCGCGCCATGACCGCATCGGTGGCGAGGTGCATCTTGCGCGCCAACTTGGCCTCCACCAGGTCGGCGTCCCAGCGGTCGTTCTGATTGTTCTGCACCCACTCGAAATAACTGACCAGTACGCCGCCGGCGTTGGCGAGAATGTCCGGCAGGATCGGGATGCCGCGGCGTGCGAGTACCAGGTCGGCGGCCGGGGTGACCGGGTTGTTGGCGCCCTCGACGACGACCTGGGCGTGCACGCTCCCGGCGTTGTCGGCGGTGATCTGGTTGCCGGCGGCCGCCGGCAACAGGATCTCCACGTTCATCGACAGCAGGTCGGCGTTGGTGATGCTGGTGCTGCCGGGCACGCCGACCACGCTGCCGTGCTCGCGCTTGTGCTGCAGCACTTGCTCGATATCCAGTCCCTGATGATCCTCGGCGTGGATTGCACCGGTGGAGTCCGATACCGCGACCACGCGGGCCCCCTTGGCGCGGAACAGGCGGCCAGCGGCCACCGCCACGTTGCCGAAGCCCTGGACGGCGACGCGCGTGCCCTCTAGGGTGCTGAAACCCGGGATTCCGCCGCGCTCGATGAAGCGTTCGACCGCGTACACGGCGCCGTTGCCGGTCGCGTCGCGCCGGCCCTCGGAGCCGCCGAGGTCGATCGGTTTGCCGGTGACCACGCCGCGGTTGTTGCGGCCCGGATGCATGACGTCGTAGGTGTCGAAGATCCACGCCATGGTCTGGGCGTTGGTGTACATGTCGGGCGCCGGGATATCCGTGTGCGGGCCGATGTTGTCGCCCAGTTCGGCGATGAAGCGGCGGGTGATGTGGCGCAGTTCCGCCTCCGACAGGGTCTTGGGGTCGCACACCACGCCGCCCTTGGCGCCGCCGAACGGCACCCCGATCAGGGCGCACTTCCAGGTCATCAGGGCGGCCAGGGCGCGCACCTCGTCGAGGGTCACGTCGGGGTGATAACGGATGCCGCCCTTGCCCGGACCCA
>JARRQB010000010.1:0-15774 GCA_037382265.1 Gammaproteobacteria bacterium
CGGAAACAAGCCCATCTCGAGGCCGCGTACGAACAGGGTCAGGCCCATCACGACCAGCAGGCCGCCGAGCAGTATGTCGAAGAGGTTGGGGATGGGCTGTTGCAGAACCGCAAGCTGGAAAAAGGCGATCACCAGTACGATCGGAGCAAGGTCTCGCAGACTGCAGGTAAAGACCTTGACGAATGCCCGGAATGATTCCAATACCTGCTCCAGATGGGGTCTGTATCACCTTGGACACCGCCAGGCAGTGACGCAACCGAGCGGGGGGAGTTCAAGCTTAAGTCCAGTTTAGACGACTCGCAATCCGATCAAGGAGGAAGGCGGTAGCGCCGGTCGCGGCCCCTACCGCCTAGGCGCCGTGCAGGACCTCGATCTGCGCAATACGAATTCGGACTAAACGACGTTAGAATGCGTGGTTTGAAAGACAGAATATCCAAGGTGCAGGCATGACCCGAGACACGCAGGCGTTCGGTGGCTTTCCCTTCAACCGCATGCGCCGTATGCGCCGCGACGATTTCTCCCGCAGGCTGATGCGCGAGACCACGCTTACCCCGGACGACTTCATCTATCCGGTGTTCGTGCTCGAGGGCAGCGGCGCACGCGAGCCGGTGGCCTCCATGCCGGGTGTCGAGCGCATGAGCATCGACCTGTTGGTGGAGGAGGCGAAGGCGGTCGCCGCGTTGGGCATTCCCGCCATGGCGCTGTTTCCGGTAACCCCGTCGTCCGCCAAGAGCGACGACGCGGCCGAGGCCTACAATCCCGACGGGCTGGCGCAACGCGCGGTGCGCGCATTGAAAGACGCGGTGCCCGAACTCGGGGTGGTCACGGATGTGGCACTCGACCCCTTCACCACCCACGGTCAGGACGGCCTGATCGACGATACCGGCTATGTGATGAACGACGAAACGGTCGAGGTGCTGGTCCAGCAGGCCCTGTCGCATGCAGAGGCGGGTGCGGATGTGGTGGCGCCTTCCGACATGATGGACGGACGCATCGGCGACATCCGCGACGCGCTGGAGGCCGAGGGCCATATCCACACCCGCATCCTCGCCTATTCCGCTAAATACGCCTCCGCCTACTATGGCCCGTTCCGCGATGCGGTGGGTTCGGCCGCCAACCTGGGCAAGGGCAACAAGTTCACCTATCAGCAGGACCCGGCGAACTCCGACGAGGCGCTGCGCGAGGTGGCGCTCGACCTCGCCGAGGGTGCGGACATGGTCATGGTCAAACCCGGCATGCCGTACCTCGACATCGTCCGCCGCGTCAAAGACCGTTTCGGCGTCCCGACCTTCGTCTACCAGGTCAGCGGCGAGTACGCGATGCACATGGCGGCCGCGCAGAACGGCTGGCTGGACGAACGCGCGGTGGTGATGGAGTCGTTGCTGTGCATCAAGCGCGCCGGCGCCGACGGCATCCTGACCTACTTCGCCAAGCGGGCGGCGCAGTGGCTGAGCGAGGCATGACCGATCGCTACGCGGTCATCGGCAACCCCATCGAACACAGTCGGTCGCCGGAGATCCACGCCGCCTTCGCCGCGCAGACGCGCCAGGACATGAGCTACGAGCGCCTGCTCGGCGACCTGGAATACTTCGAGGACGACGTGCGCGGCTTCGTCGCTGCCGGCGGTCGGGGGCTCAACGTCACCGTGCCCTTCAAGGAGCGGGCCTTCCGCCTCGCCGATCGGCTGAGCGGGCGGGCCAAGGACGCCTGCGCGGTGAACACGCTCAGCGTCGAGCCGGACGGCCGGCTGGGCGGCGACAACACCGACGGCGTCGGCCTGGTCACCGACCTGGGCTGCAACCACCGCTTCGACTTGGCCGGTGCGCGCATCCTCCTGGTCGGTGCCGGCGGCGCAGGGCGCGGCGTGGTCGCGCCGCTGCTCGAAGGGCGCCCCGCCCAACTGATCATCGCCAACCGTACGGCGGAGAAGGCGCTGAGCCTGGCCGCCGACATGGCCCGCCTGGGGCCGGTAGTGGGCTGCGGCCTGGCCGATCTGGCAGGCCGGCAGTTCGACTTGATCGTCAACGCCACGGCGGCGGGCCTCGACGGCCGGGTGCCGGAACTGCCCGAGGACTGCCTGGCCGACGGCGGCTGGACCTACGACATGATGTACGGCGCCGCGCCGACGGCCTTCGTGCGCTGGGGGCTGGCGCACGGTGCGGTCAAGGCGCTCGACGGCCTGGGCATGCTGGTGGAGCAGGCGGCGGAGGCGTTCTGGTTGTGGCGCGGGGTGCGCCCGGACACCGAGTCGGTTATCCGGGCGATGCGGCAGTGATCGGGGCGACGCCGGTGCGCGCGGTCGCGCTGCTTCCTTTGCCGCCGAGCTGACCCGGGGCTGTCCGGCTGACTGCTAGGCTCGTGGGTTGTCGGGCAGGACCAGCCGCGCGCGCAGCCCGCCGAGGTCCGGTGAGCGGTCGAAGCCCAAACGGCCGTCGTAGCTGGCGACGATGTCGCTGACGATGGCGAGTCCCAGGCCGTGTCCCTCGGTGCTCTCGTCGATGCGCGTGCCGCGGCCGGCCAGCTCCTCCAGCTGGCCGGGGGGCACGCCGGGACCGTCGTCCTCGACGTCCACCCCAAGCCCGCCCGGGCTGCGGGTCACGCGCAGCCGCACCCGTTGGCGCGCCCACTTGCAGGCGTTGTCGAGCAAGTTGCCGAGCAGTTCGAGGGCATCCTCGCGATCGATCGGCAGTTCCCGGTCGTCCGGCAGCTCGACGGCGATGTCGAGATCGCGCTCGCGGTGCAGGCGGCGCAGCGACTCGACCAGGGCCGGGACGTCGGCGGCGGCGTCGAACTGCTTGCCCGGCAGGGCACTGCCGGCGATGCGCGCGCGCCGCAGTTCGCGTTCGATCAGCTGGCGAATCCGCGCCACCTGCGCGAGCGTCAGCCGGCGGTCGGTCGACGCGTCGCGTTCGAGTTCTCGGGTCAGCAGGCTCAACGGTGTCTTCAGCGCGTGGGCCAGATTGCCCACCGCGTGGCGGGAGCGCGCCAGCCGCTTGGCCAGGCTGGCGAGCAGGCGGTTGAACTCGCTCACCAGCGGGCGCACCTCGCGGGGCACGTCCTCGCCCAACGCCGCCCGCTCGCCGCTACCAACCCGGCGAACGTCTTCGCGCAGGGCGTCGAGTCGGTGCAGGGCGCTGCGCACGATGCGCTGCTGGGCGAACATCAACAGCGCCAGAGCGACCAGCACCGCGATGCCGGAAACGAACTGGTAGTGGCGAATGCGCACCCGCAGCGGCGTGATGTCCTCGCCGACCGCGACGGTGACGGGCCGGCCGGCACGTTCGAAACCGGCAACGTGGACCAGCAGTTCCTGGTCGGCCGGCCCGGGCAGCCGAAGCCGTGCGCTGCCGCCCGCCGGCAGGGCCTGTACCGGCAGGTCCTCGTCCCACAGCGAACGCGAGCGCTCGGGTTCGCCGGCCTGCGGGCGCAGCGCGGCGAGCAGGGCCTCGGCGTCGTCCTGCAGGCGGGCGTAGACGTAGGCCTCGTTGAGTTCGCGGACCGCCAGCGTGCCGCCGCCGAGCAGCACCGCAAACACCACCAGGACGCTGAGCGCGATGCCGACCAGCAGCCGTCGCTCGAGCGACATCATTCGCGGTCGTCCCGCAGCACGTAGCCCTGGCCGCGGCGGGTCTCGATGCGTTCGCGGCCGATCTTCGCGCGCAGCCGTTTGACGTAGACCTCGATCAGGTTGCTGTCGCGGTCGAAGTCCTGGTCGTAGACGTGCTCGGTCAAGCGGGTCTTCGACAGCACCCGCCCGGCATGGCTCATCATGTAGCGCAGCAGCCGAAACTCGGTCCCGGTCAGTTCGACCGGCGGTCCGTCGCCCAGGCGCACGGTTTGATGGTCCTCGTCGAGCAGCAGTTCGCCGACCCGCAGCCGCGGGCCGGGGCGGCCCTCGCTGCGCCGCATCACCGCCTGCAGGCGGGCCAGCAGCTCCTCGAGGTGGAACGGCTTGCCAACGTAGTCGTCGGCGCCCGCCTTGAGGCCGTCGACCCGCTCGTGCCAGGAATCGCGCGCCGTGAGCACGACCACGGGCACCGGATTGGCCGCGGCGCGCCACTGCCGCAGTACCTCCAGGCCGGAGCGGCCGGGCAGGCCGAGATCGAGCACCACGGCGTCGTACGGCTCCTCGCGGCCCATGAACTCGGCGTCGACGCCGTTGTCGGCGCGGTCGACGGCAAAGCCGGCCGCCGCCAGGTCGCGCGCCAGGCCCTCGGCAAGACTGACGTCGTCCTCCACCAGCAGCAGCCGCACCTCAGTCCCTCCGTCGGGACGGCAGGGCATCGCCCGTGGCCGCGTCGTAGCGGTCTTCCCGGACCCGCCCGCGGCGGTCGAGGCTCTCCACCTGGTACTCGTAACGCCCCTGGCGGCGGCCGAGTTCGACGTCGAGCACGCGCCGTCCCTGCTGCGGGTTGCGGCGCAGCACCTCCTCGAGCGGCATGATCTCGCCCGATCGGCGCAGGCGCTTCGCCTCCTGGTGGTCGCGCGCCCAGCCCGGCGCCGCGGCGAGGAGCAGCGTCAAGATCAACCACAAGCGCATGTTCACGGCATCGGTGTCCCCTTGACCCACGAGCCACTCGAGCTTGCACCAGGGCAAGCGAGGCCGCAACGAGGGGGTATCATCGTAGGAACAGGCTGACGCCTCCGGCTGAATTCGTGCTGAACGGACGTTCAGCCGCCGGCGCCAGGGCCGATAAAACCTCGGCGGGCCCGTGCGTCGCATCCCCCGTCCACCACACCGCCGGTGAAAGTCATGAAGCGCTTCTCCAGGAGCCCCGCTGCATACGCCGCCGCGTTGGCGCTACTGCTCTACGCCTGCGCCGAGCAGGACCCGCTCGTGGCGCCGGCCGACGACCTGCTTTGGCACGTACCGGCGGACACCGCCTACGTCATCCACAATCGTGCGCCGCTGCCGGCTGCGTTCACGGAAAAATGGTTGCGCATCACCGGCGATCTGCTGGGCTGGTACCGGGAATTGCTGGCGCGCGAGATGGGGGCGGCGCACGACGGCGACGCGGTGCGTTTGCTGGCGTTGGCCGACGCCCTGCTCGAGGAACTGGAGCCCAACATGTCCCCGTCGGGCCTCGATCGGCTGGGCCTGCGCGCCGACGGGCGCGCCGTGGTCTTCGCCGACGGCCTGCTGCCCGGCGGCCGTCACGAGATCGCCGACCGGGAGCGCGTCTGGTCGTTCATCGAACGGCTGGAACAGCGCCTGGCGGCCGGCGCCGAACGCCGGCGCTTCGGGGCGGTGGAGTATCTGCGGGTGCCGTTCGGTGCCGTGACCTTCCTGCTGGGCATCCCGGAGCAGGAACTGGTCTGGGCCCTGGTGCGCCGCGAAGACGAGACCGCCCGGCTGCCCTTGTTGTTCGGCGACGCCCAGCCGCCGGTCAGCCTGGCCGGCACGGGCGCCTTCGGCGAGTTGCTCGCGCGCGAGGGCTTTCCCGGCTTCGGCGACGGCTACGTCGATCTGCGCCGCCTGTTCGTGGCCGCCCGCACGAGCGCGCCGCCCGGCCAGGGCGGGGCGATTGCCGATCCGGCCTGCAGCGCGCTGGCGGAGCGGCTGCTCGAGGGGGTGCCGAGGCTGGTGTTCGGCACCACGGCGGTGTCGGGGACGAGGTTCTCGAGCCGCATGCTGATCGAAACCGACGCCGTGGTCGGCGAGCGGCTGGCCGGCCTGGCCCACCCGGTGCGCGGCCTGGGCGAAAGCGACGACGCCCTGTTCGCCTTCGGCATGGGTGTGGAGATCCCCAGGCTGCGCGGGGGGCTCAGAGAGCTGTTGCGCTATCTCGCGGCGGCCGGCGGCGACTGTCCCGCGGTGAACAGCGCGGCCATCGACCGCACCCTGCCGCAGCTCGAGGTCGCTTTGGGCCCGATGACGGCGATGTTCAAGGGGATGTACCTGGAGTTGCTGGAACTCGAGATGCCGCCCGGCGGCGAGGCGCCCGCCCCGGTGAGTTTCCGGGCGGTTGCCGAGGTCGACGACCCGCGCGGCGTGTTCGCCATGGCCGGTCTGCTGAACCCGAGCCTGGCGCAGCTCGAGGTGCCGACCGACGGCACGCCCACGCCGGTGCCGGCCGACCTGCTGCCGGCCGCCGCGCCGCCGCTGGCGGTGGCGATCCGGGACCGGTCGCTGGCGCTCGGGGCGGGCCCCGACGGGGCGCGGCTGGCCGGCGAGCTGGTCGCTGCCGAACCCCTCGACCCGCCGCCTCTGCTGGTCGCGAGTTACGACGTGGCTCGCTTCACCAGGCTCATGGGTGCGCTCAGCAGCGACTACGTCGCCGCCATCGCGGCGCAGCGCGGCCAAGACCCCAGCGAACTGATGGCGGACCTGGAAGCGAGCCGCCGCATGTACGCGGCCTACGACCGGGCGAGTCTCACGGTGACTGCCGGCCGACGCGGCCTGCAGGTCGACCAGACGATCCGCCTCAAGTGAGCGCGTCAGGCGTTGCCGTAGTGCCGACGCGCCAGGCGCACGTAGTGTTCGGCCGAGTAGCCGAAATATTTGAGTTCCTGTTCGGTGAGTTCGCGGACCCGCCGTGCGGGCGAGCCGACGTAGAGGTAGCCCGATTCCAGAACCTTGCCGCCGGGCACCACCGAGCCGGCGCCGAGCACCACATGGTCCTGCACCACGGCGCGGTCCATGACGACGCAGCCCATGCCGATCAGGCAGTGGTCGCGCAGTTCGCAGCCGTGCAGGATCACCTTGTGGCCCACGGTGACGTTGTGGCCGACGATCAGCGGTGCGCCGCCCGGCAGGAATTCGCTGTCGTGGCTGACGTGCAGCATCGACCCGTCCTGGATGTTGCTGCGTTCGCCGATGCGGATCTCTTTGATGTCGCCGCGCACGACCACCTGGGGCCAGATGCTGGATTCGCGACCGATGTGCACGTCGCCGATGACGAGCGCGCTGGGGTCGACCCACGCCGAGCGGTGGATGTCCGGCGCGAGGCCGTCGAAGCTGCGAATGTTGGACATGGTAGTTTTCTTTACTGATTGAATCGTTACGATCCCGCGCGGAGGTTGGTGCATGGAAATCGCTTTGTTCGTCTTGCTGGGCCTGGCTGTCGTGGCCGTCATCTACGGCATCTTGATCTATAACAACCTGGTCTCGCTGAAGCACGGCGTTGCCAAGGCCTGGTCCAACATCGACG
The DNA here is from genome assembly GCA_037382265.1 of Gammaproteobacteria bacterium. Classification (GTDB taxonomy): domain Bacteria; phylum Pseudomonadota; class Gammaproteobacteria; order Chromatiales; family Chromatiaceae; genus JARRQB01. Next base: position 7,152 of record JARRQB010000010.1, read on the forward strand.
TCCTGCTCAAGCAGCGCCACGACGAGCTGCCCAAGCTGGTGGAAACCTGCAAACAGTACATGAAGTTCGAGCAGGAGACACTCGAGCGCGTCATGCGCGCCCGCGCGGCGGTGGCGGCGGCGCGCGATGCCGGCGACGTCGGCGCCCTGGGCGCGGCCGAGGGCGCCTTGCGGCTCGGCCTGGGCAATCTGTACGCCGTGGCCGAGGCCTACCCGGACCTCAAGGCGAACGAGAGTTTCCAAAACCTGCAGGCGCGCATCACCGGGCTGGAGAACAGCATCGCCGACCGCCGCGAGTACTACAACGAGGCAGTCAACATCAACAACGTGCGCATCGAACAGTTCCCGGACGTCATCGTGGCGAGCTGGTTCCGCTTCGGGCCCGCCGAGCTGCTGGAGTTCGCCGCCGAGGAAAAGCGCGACGTCGATCTGAAGGCGCTGTTTACCTAGCCGCGGCAACCTTCCGCCGGGTCCGGGGCGTACGCCCTGGGGCAGGGTATGCCGCGTCGCGGCTCCCGCCGCGTCAGCACCAAGCCGGTAGACCATGGTCGACGATATCGCCCAACTGCCGCCGTTCCCGTTCTGGCTGTCGGTCGTGCTGGCCGTCGGGCTGGCGTTGTTCGGCCTGTTCGCGGTCTATCGCGGCCTGCACCGGGCACGCACCATCGAGAACGCGCCGACCGCGCGCGTCCGGTCCGCCCATCAGGGCTACGTCGAGCTGGTTGGCAAGGCCCAGGTGCTCGAGGGTGAGCCCATCGTCGCCCCCTTGTCCGGTATCCAGTGCTGCTGGTACCGCTTCCGCGTGGAGGAGCGAGACCAACGCCGCTGGCGGGCGGTGCGCCACGGGGAGAGCGACGGGCTGTTCCTGCTGCGCGACGACACCGGCGATTGCCTGATCGACCCGGAAGGGGCAATCATCACCGCGCAACACGCCGAGGCCTGGTTCGGCAACGGCGAGTTCGGCGGCTCGCCCGGCGTGCACCATCGCGGCCTGCGTCCCCGGGGGCAGGTCGAACGGCTGCTGCATGCCGGCCTGGAACTGGGCGGCGGCGTCCTCGGCGGCAGCTCGCGCTACCGTTACTGGGAACAGGTGATCCTGCCCGGCGACCCGCTCTACGCGGTCGGGCACTTCAAGAGCTACGACGACATCGACCACCGGCGCAACCGTCAGGAGCTGACGGCGGAACTGTTGCGCGAGTGGAAGCGCAACGCGGCGACGCTGCGCGCGCGTTTCGACCGCGACCGCAACGGCCGGGTCGACGCCGAGGAATGGGAACACGCTCGCCGGGTCGCGGCGCAGGAGGCCGCGGAGCGCTACGCCGAGCAGATGCGGGGTCAGCAGCTGCACAGCCTGGCCAGGCCGGCGGACGGGCGCCTGCCCTACTTGATTTCCAACCTGCCCGAGTTTGGCCTGGTGAAGCGCTACCGCTGGAGCGCGCTGGGCGGGCTGGTGCTGTTTTTCGGGGCCGGGGCCGCTGCAGTCATGCTGTTTTCCACACGTTTTTAGCGGGCTCGCGGGCCGGGGGCGCCGTCGGCAACGGCCATAGTCCCCAGCGCTGGCGTTGGTACCTGGCGCCGGCTCCGTGTCAGAATTCCGAGCAATGTGCCCAACCAACGAACCTCGACCCCGATGACCAACCCGCTACTCGAACAAACCGGTCTGCCGGCGTTCTCGCAGATCAGGCCCGAACACGTGGAGCCGGCGATCGACGCGCTGCTCGGCGCCAACCGGAAGCACGTGGAGGCGCTGCTGGACGGGTTGGACGGCGAACCGACCTGGCCGACCCTCGTCGAACCGATCGAGGATTGGGAGGATCGCCTGAGCCGGGTCTGGTCGCCCGTGCAGCACATGAACTCGGTGGTGAACTCCGACGAGTTGCGCCAGGCCTACAACGCCTGTCTGCCGAAGCTCGCCGACTACGGCACCGAGATGGGGCAGAACGAACGGCTGTACCGCGCCTACCGCGCCCTCGCGGAGTCCGACCAACCGCTCGACGCGGCCCAGCGCAAGGTGCTCGACAACGCCCTGCGGGACTTTCACCTCTCCGGGGTCGACCTGCCGGCTGACCAGAAGGCGCGCTTCAAGGAGGTGTCGCAAGCGTTGTCGAAGCTCACCAGCAAGTTCGAGGAGAACCTGCTGGACGCCACGCACGCCTGGAGCAAGGCGCTGACCGACGAGGCGGACCTGGCCGGCCTGCCGCCCTCGGCGCGCGAGCTGGCCAAACAGGTGGCGGGTGAGCGCGGCGAGCCGGGTTGGGTGCTGACGTTGGACTTCCCGTGCTACTTCCCGGTGATGACCTACGCCGACGACCGCGCCCTGCGTCGGGAGATGTACGAGGCCTACAACACCCGCGCCTCCGACCAGGGTCCGCACGCCGGCCGGTTCGACAACACCGAGGTGATGGAAGAGATCCTCGCCCTGCGCCACGAGAAGGCTCTGCTGCTCGGTTACGCCAATTACGCCGAACTCTCGCTGGTGCCCAAGATGGCGCGCACGCCCGCGGAGGTGCTGGGCTTCCTGCACGACCTGGCGCGGCGCTCCAAGCCGCAGGGCGAGCACGAACTGGGCGAACTGCGCCAGTTCGCACGCCAGGAGTTCGGCGCGGCGGTGCTGGAACCCTGGGACATCCCCTATTACAGCGAGAAACTGCGCCAAGCCCGCTACAACATCAGTCAGGAGGAAGTTAAGCCCTATTTCCCGGAGACCCGGGTGATCCCGGGCATGTTCGCGGTCATCGGCCGGCTGTTCGGGGTCGAGATCCGTGAGGCCGAGGGCGAGGTGGACACCTGGCACCCGCAGGTGCGCTTCTACGAGGTCCGCGACCGCGACAGCGGCGAGTTGCGCGGTCAGTTCTACTTCGACCTCTACGCGCGGCAGAAAAAGCGCGGCGGCGCCTGGATGGACGATTGCCAGGGCCGCTTGCGCACCGCACGCCGCCATCAGATGCCGGTCGCCTATATGACCTGCAATTTCACCCCCCCGGTGGGCGGCCGCCCTGCGCTGCTCACGCACGACGAGGTCGAGACCCTGTTCCACGAGTTCGGCCACGGGCTGCACCACATGCTCACCCGCGTGGACTACCCGGCGGTGGCGGGCATCAACGGCGTGGCCTGGGACGCGGTCGAACTGCCCAGCCAGTTCATGGAGAATTTCTGCTGGGAAAAGGAGGCCCTGGACCTCATCTCCGGCCACGTCGAGACCGGCGAGCCGATCCCGGGGGAGTTGTTCGAGCGGATGAAAGCGGCCAAGAACTTCCTCTCCGCCATGGCGATGCTGCGGCAACTGGAGTTCGCGTTGTTCGACTTCCGCATCCACGCCGAGTACGACCCGGCGAAAGGGGGGCGCGTGTACGGCATCCTCGACCAGGTGCGCGCAGAGGTCGCCGTGGTGCGCCCGCCCGCGTGGAACCGTTTCCCGCACGGCTTCAGCCACATCTTCGCGGGCGGCTACGCGGCGGGCTACTACAGCTACAAGTGGGCCGAGGTGTTGTCGGCCGACGCCTTCTCGCTGTTCGAGGAACGCGGTGTGTTCGACCCGGAGACCGGCCGCTCCTTTCTGCACAACGTGCTGGAGAAGGGCGGTTCGGAGGACGCCCTGGAGCTGTTCGTCGCCTTCCGCGGGCGCGAGCCGCGCATCGACGCCCTGCTGCGCCATTCGGGCATCGCCGCCTAGCGCGGGCGCGGTCAGGTGCGCGACCACGCCCAAGGCGACGGCACGCCGCAGCTGGCCGAGGCCGGCACTGCGCGCCCTTGGACGATACGGTGAAGTACCGAGATCTGCGAGACTTCCTGGCCCTGCTCGAGGACCGCGGCGAATTGAAACGCGTTGCCGCGGAGGTCGATCCCTACCTGGAGATGACCGAAATCTGCGATCGCACGTTGCGCCGCGGCGGTCCCGCCATCCTGTTCGAACACCCCAAGGGGCACAGCATTCCGGTGCTGGGCAACCTGTTCGGCACGCCCGAACGGGTCGCGCTCGGTATGGGCGAGGAGTCCGTGGCCGCACTGCGCGAGGTCGGCCGCCTGCTGGCCCAGCTAAAGGAGCCCGAACCGCCGCGCGGCATGCGGGACGCATGGGACAAGCTGCCGGTGTTCCGCAAGGTGCTCGACATGGCGCCCAAGGAGGTCAAGGCCGCCCCCTGCCAGGCCCAGGTGGCCGAAGGCGGCGATGTCGACCTCGGGGCGATTCCCGTGCAGACCTGCTGGCCGGGTGACGCGGGACCGCTGATCACCTGGGGCCTGGTGGTCACGCGAGGGCCCGAGAAGCCGCGCCAGAACCTCGGCATCTACCGGATGCAGGTGATCGGCCGCAACCGCGTGATCATGCGCTGGCTGGCGCACCGCGGCGGCGCGCTCGATTACCGCGACTGGCAGCAGCGCCACCCCGGCGAGCCCTTCCCGGTCGCCGTGGCGCTGGGCGCCGACCCGGCGACCATCCTGGGCGCGGTGACGCCCGTGCCCGACAGCCTGTCCGAATACGCCTTCGCCGGCCTGTTGCGCGGCGGGCGCACCGAGGTGACGCGCTGCCTGGGCTCGGAGCTGCGGGTGCCCGCGGCGGCCGAGTTCGTGCTCGAGGGTCACCTCCTGCCGGGCGACACCGCCCCGGAAGGCCCGTTCGGCGACCACACCGGCTACTACAACGAGGTGGACGAGTTCCCGGTGTTCACCATCGACCGCATCACCCACCGGCGCGAGCCGATCTACCACAGCACCTACACGGGGCGGCCGCCCGACGAGCCCGCGATCCTGGGCGTGGCGCTCAACGAGGTGTTCGTGCCGCTGCTGCAGAAGCAGTTCCCGGAGATCGTCGACTTCTACCTGCCGCCCGAGGGTTGCTCCTACCGCATGGCGGTGGTGAGCATGACGAAGCAGTACCCAGGGCACGCCAAGCGGGTGATGTTCGGCGTTTGGTCCTTCCTGCGCCAGTTCATGTACACCAAGTTCGTGATCGTCACCGACGCGGACGTGAACGTGCGCGATTGGCGGGACGTGATCTGGGCCATGACGACGCGGATGGACCCGGTGCGCGACGTCACCCTGGTCGAGAACACCCCCATCGACTACCTCGACTTCGCGTCGCCGGTGTCGGGACTGGGCGGGAAGATCGGCATGGACGCGACCAACAAGTGGCCGGGCGAGACCCGACGCGAGTGGGGACGGCCGATCGTCATGGACGAAGCGGTCAAGCGGCGGGTGGACGAGCTATGGGCGGAGCTCGGGCTCTGAGGTTGCCGCCCTCCTTGATGGGTGCCCAAAAAAGCTTTGGGGCGCGAGCACTTGCGCGCGCCGCCGGCTGATCTACGTTTAACAAGTCGCATCAGAGCCCGGAAAGGGCCGATGACCAGGAGGAGACTATGGCTGAATCCGGCGTCGCGCGCCCCGAAGATCGGGGCGACGATCACATCGAACCCTTGTTCTACCCCGCGCGCAAGCTCGACTCGGGGGCACCGCTGCGCTGGCTCAGGCTGGGCTGGCAGGACATGCGCGCGGCACCCGGACCGAGCCTCGCGTACGGTGCCGCGCTGACCCTGATCAGCTACCTGCTGCTGTATCTGGCCTGGGACGAGGGCCACACCATGTCGCTGTTCACGCTGGTGACCGGTCTCATCCTGCTCGGCCCGGTGCTGGCCTTCGGGTTGTACTCGATCAGCCGACAGCTGCAGCTCGGCCTGCCGCCGCGGCTCGGCTACTGCTGGCGCGAGAGCCAGACCCATCTGCGCAACGAGCTCCTGTTCGCGCTGGTGCTCCTGGTTATCCTGCTGGTGTGGGCGCGGGCGGCCTCGATGGTGCACGTGTTCTTCCCGATCAGCGAGGACCTGGGCCTGCTGGGCTGGCTGGAGTTCCTGGCGGTCGGCAGCGCGGTGGGCTCGATCTTCGCCGCCATCGTGTTCACGGCGTCGGCCTTTTCGCTGCCGATGATGCTCGACCGCGGCACCGATGCGATCACGGGCGCGCTGACGAGCGTCAACGCCGTGCTCACCAACAAGGGCGTCATGGCGATCTGGGCCGCGCTGATCCTGGGCCTGGTGCTGCTGGGTGTGCTGACGGCCTTTCTCGGGCTTGCCGTTGCGCTCCCGGTGATCGGGCACGCGACCTGGCACGGCTACAAGGAAACCATCGAAGCCGGGGCCGAGGCCCAACCGTCCGACGGCTAGCCGGCCGTTGTCGCCGGCCCCGGGGGGCGACTCAGGCCTCGCCGGTCTCTCGCGCCGCGGCCAGGCTGGCCGCCAGGCCCTCGGCCAGCGTGGGGTAGCGCAGCTCGACGCCCAATTCCTCCACCAGCTTGCGGTTGGACAGTCGGCGCGACTCGCCCAGGTAACTCAGCATGCCGGGCGAGAGGGTGCGCTCGGCCTCGGCGCGGCTGATCTCGGGCGGGCGCGGCAGGCCGGCCGCTGCGGCGACCCGGGCGAAGTAGTCGGCCATATTGCCCGGCTGGCCGTCGCAGGCGTTGTACACCTCGCCGTCGCGGCCACGGTCCATGGCCGCCAGGCAGGTGGTGACCAGATCGTCGATGTGGATGCGGTTGGTCCAGGGCGCCTCGGCGGCGCTGATCATGGGATCGCCGCGCCGCAGCCGCTCGAGCGGCAGTTTGCCGGGCCCGTAGATCCCGGCAACGCGCAGCACCACCGCCTGTCCGCCGCTCGCCTCCCGCCAGGCCATGAGTTGCCGCTCGGCGTCCCAACGCCGTTTCGCCCGGTCGACCTGCGGATTGGCCGGCCGGTGCTCGTCGACCCAGGCGCCGGCACAGTCGCCGTACACGCCGGTCGTGCTGATCGCGACGATGCGCCGCGGCTGGCCGTCGCGTGCGCAGGCGGCCAGGAAACGCCGCAACCGTTCATCGCTGTCGCCCCGCGGTGGCGGTGGCACCAAATAGAAGACCGCCGCGCCCGCGGTGGGCAGGTGCGGGACGGGTGTCTCGTCCAGGTCGAGCCGCAAGGCGTCGACGCCCGCCGCTGCGAGTGTCGCGGCGCCCGCGGCGCTGCGCACCGTACCGGTCACTGGACCCCCGGCGGCGCGAATACGCTGTGCCAAGCGCCGCCCGACGGCGCCACAACCGATGATTAGCACGGGACCCCCGAGGTTTTAAAGGCCAGGCAAATGCGTGAGAATCTCGAACCCTGCGACCGCAAACTATAGAATTGCCGATGTGTCACCGAGGGCGCGGCTGGTGGCCGGCGCGGTGACCTATCCCGGCGGCGAACCGGCAGGTCTGGAAGGCCAGCCCGAGGGCATGTGCCTGACCTGTCAGGCCGTGCCGGCCGGCGATCTGGAACTGGCCGTGCGCGAGGCCCAGACCGCGGCGGAGATCGAGCCGCGGGTCTTTCCGGTGCGGGTGCACAAGATCGACCACCTGGCGCACGACGTCATCCGACTGTACCTCAAGCTGCCGGAAAGTCAGCGCATGCAGTTCCTGGCCGGGCAGTACCTGGACTTCCTGCTGGCCGACGGCAAGCGCCGCGCCTTCTCGATCGCCAACGCCCCCCACGACGACGATTTCATCGAGTTGCACATTCGCCACGTCGACGGCGGCAAGTTCACCGACTGGGCGTTCACCCAGATGCGGGAAAAGGCGATCCTGCGCATCAACGGACCGTTGGGTACCTTCACCCTGGACGAGGAGTCGCCGCGGCCGATGCTGTTCGTGGGCGGGGGAACCGGCTTCGCGCCGTTGAAGGGTCAGATCGAGCACGCCTGGTACCGCGGTGTCGCGCGCCCGATGACCCTCTACTGGGGCGTGCGCTCGCGCCGCGATCTCTATCTGCCCGACCTGCCTCGCACCTGGGCCGCCGAACATGCGAATTTCGGCTTCGTGCCGGTGTTGTCCGAGCCCGATGCCGACTGGCCGGGCCGCCGCGGTTGGGTGCACGAGGCGGTGGTGCAGGATCGTCCCGACTTGTCGGGCCACGACGTCTACATGGCCGGCCCGCCGCCGATGATCGTCGCGGCGCGCGCCGCCTTCCTCGCCGCGGGGCTGCCGCCGGCGCAGCTGTTCTACGATTCCTTCGAGTATGCCGCCAAGCAGGACGCCGCCCCGGCGGCGGGCTGAAGCGCGGCGTCAGCGCAGGGCGGCGTCGAGCCGCGCTACCGCCAACTCCAGATTCTCCAGTCGGTTGGCATAGGAGAAGCGCACGTGGGTGGCTGCCTGGTGGCTGCCGAAGTCGCGGCCGGGCGTGATGGCGACCTCCGCCTGCTCGAGCAGACGGGCGGCCAGGGCTTCCGCGTCGTCGGTGAACGCGGCAACGTCCGCGTACACGTAGAAGGCCCCGTCCGGGTCGACGGGTACACCAAAGCCCAGGCCGCGCAGCGCCGGCAGCAAAAAGTCGCGGCGGCGGCGGAACTCGTCGCGGCGGCGTTCGAGTTCGGCGAGCGTCGCCGGGGCGAAGGCCTCGAGCGCGGCGTGCTGGGCGACGGTCGGCGCCGAGATGAACAGGTTTTGGCACAGACGGGTGATGTCCTCGAGGTAGACCTCCGGAACCACCAGCCAGCCGAGCCGCCAACCGGTCATGCCGTAGTACTTGGAGAAGCTGTTGACCACGAAGATGTCGTCGCCGTCGTGCAGGGCGGTGCGCACCGGCGCGTCGTAGACCAGGCCGTGATAGATCTCGTCCACCACCAGCGCGCCG